>JBBRVT010000444.1:0-3855 GCA_038246615.1 Burkholderiales bacterium | reverse complement strand
CCCGCTCATCACGCCAAAGTGCCCCCGCTCGTCGTTGCAAATGCTCGCCATAGCCCGGGCTATGGCTGCGCTTTGCGCCTAGATCGGGCGCCCTTTGACGCGCTGTTCGGGCACGCCCGAAAAACTCTCAGGCTCTGAGCCAGCGCCCGGGGCTACAGCCGCATGCCCCAGGCCAGCAGCTCGCCGCTGCCGGGGAAGGCGCTGTCGAGCACGCGGTGCAGGTCGTTGCGGGTGCGTCGGCTGTACTCGTCCTGCGTCTCCAGCGCGTCGAACACCGCGCCGCGCAGCATCCACAGGTCCACCGGCTCATGGGCCTGGCGCACCTGCCGGCGCAGCCAGTCGCCGCGCATGCCGTCCAGCGATTCGATCGCGGCCATGAACTGGTGCTTCAGGTCGACGAAGGTGCGGCGGGCGGCGATGCGCGCATGCCGGTCCTGCGGCAGGCCGGGCTCGGGCAGCACCGCCGACGAGAGCGCGGCGCCGAAGTATTGCCGCGGCGGGCGAACCGCTGCTGCCGGGTTCATGGCTGCTGCGGCGCCAGTGCCGAGCGCGGTGCGCGGGTGGGAAAGTGGCGGTTCAGCTGGGCCAGGCGGCGCTCTGCCTCGCCCTGGTTGAGCGTGATCGACACCTCGCCGTAGAGGCTGGAGCGCAGGTGCCACATCTCGCGCAGCGAGCGGGCGCGCTCGATGCGTTCCAGCAAGTGCTGGGCGGGCTCGGTGTGCAGGTCCGACAGGCTGTCGCGGAACTCGCCCTTGACCAGCGCCAGGCGGTTCACCGGCCGCGCCTGTTCGGGCAGCCAGGGGGCGGCCTGGTGCAGCATGCGGCTGGTCCAGCGCTGCATGCGGCCACGCCAGCTCAGCGACGAGGGGAACAGCTCGGGCGGGCAGACCTCGACCCGGCTCTGCGTCAGCGTGCTGGTCGCAGCGCCTTGGCGGCGCGCCACCCAGCGGGGGATCCAGGAGGAGATCGGGGCGTGCAACGGGTTCATGACAGCAATGTCGGCAGCAAAGGGTCCAGGCTGAAGCCATTGTTGAAGGCCGACCGCGCAGCCCATGGAGTGAACAGCGGCGCGAAGCCGTGCCACTTTGCCGCCCGGCCGCTGCGGCGCATTGCGGCTGGTAGGCTCGGCGCTCTGTTGTCCGTCCACCAAGGCGCCCGCGCGGGCCGGAGAGACCCATGATCGGCCGCTGGATCCGCCGCCTGCTGACCCTGGCCCTGCTGCTGGCCGTGGCCGCTGCGCTGGCCGCATGGTTCTATGCGCAGCGGGTGCTGCCCACCACCGACGGCACGCTGGCGCTGCCCGGCGCGCGCGCGCCGCTGCAGATCCTGCGCGATGCCCATGGCATCCCCACGGTGCGTGCGGCCAGCCTGCGCGACGCGATGTTCGGCCTGGGCGTGGCCCATGCGCAGGACCGCCTGTGGCAGATGGAGACGCACCGCCGCATCGGCGCCGGCCGCCTGGCCGAGGCCTTCGGCGAGGCCGCGCTCGACACCGACCGCTTCCTGCGCATCCTGGGTGTGCGCCGGGTGGCCGCAGCGCAATGGGCCAACGCCTCGCCGGCCTCGCGCGAGGCGCTGCAGGCCTACGCCGACGGCGTGAATGCGGTGATCACCAGCCTGCGCGCGCGCCCGCCGGAGTTCCTGATCCTCGGTCTGCAGCCCGAGCCCTGGACCCCCGAGGACAGCCTGGCCTGGGCCATCATGATGGCCTGGGACCTGGGTGCGAACTGGAACACCGAACTGATCCGCCTGCGCCTGGCGCTGAAGATGCCCAAGGACCGCATCGACCAGCTGCTGCGGCCCTATCCGGGCGATGCGGTACCCGCCACCATGGACTACGCCGCTTTCTACCGCGGCCTGAAGCTCGATGGCCAGCAGGCGCTGGCCGAGCCGACGTTGCTCATGCTGCTGGCCATGGCGCCCGAGAGCGGGCTGGAGGGCACCGGCAGCAACAGCTGGGTGCTGGCCGGCAGCCGCACCACCACCGGCAAGCCGTTACTGGCCAACGACCCGCACTTGAAGCTGTCGACCCCGGCGCTGTGGTACTTCGCCCGGCTGGAAGCGCCGGGGCTGGACGTGGCCGGCGCCACCATGCCCGGCCTGCCCGGCGTGGTGGTGGGCCAGAACAAGCGCATCGCCTGGGGCTTCACCAACACCGGGCCGGATGTGCAGGACACCTACCTGGAACGTATCAAGCCCGACGACCCGACGCAGTACCAGACGCCCACCGGCTGGGCACCCTTCGACACCCGGCAGGAGGTGATCCGCGTCAAGGGCCGGCCCGACGTGACGCTGACGGTGCGCAGCACCCGCCACGGCCCGGTGCTGTCGGACGCAGCGCTGGCGGGCCTGGGTGACGAGCCGGCCGGCACGCTGGGGCCGAGGGCGCGCCCGGGCTATGTGGTGGCCCTGCGCTGGACCGGCCTGGACACCGACCAGGACATCATCGCCAGCTCGCTGAAGTTCAACACCGCCGACTCGGTGGAGGCCTTCATCGCCGCCGCGCGCGGTTGGCTGGTGCCGATGCAGAACATGGCGGTGGCCGACGATGCCGGCCACATCGCCCAGGTGTCACCGGGCCGGGTGCCGCAGCGCCAGCCCGACAACGACCTGCAGGGCCTGGCGCCCGCGCCGGGCTGGGACGCGCGCTACGACTGGGCCGGCTTCGTGCCGGCCGACCAGGTGCCGTTGATCCGCGACCCGTTTTCTGGCGCCATCGCCAACGCCAACCAGCGGGTGACGCTGCCCGGCTATCCGCACTTCATCACCCACCACTGGGCGCTGCCGTTTCGCTTTCGGCGCATCGAGCAGCTGATCGCCGCGCAGCCCACCCACAGCCTGGTCGACCTGGGCCGCATGCAGGCCGATGTGAAGTCGCTGGCGGTGGCGCAGTTGCTGCCGCTGCTGCAGCAGGCCAAGTCCAGCCATCCGCTGGCGGCCGCCGCCCGGGCCCAGCTGGCCAGCTTCGACGGCACCATGGCCGCCGACCGGGCCGCGCCTCTGGTCTACTGGGCCTGGCACCGCCACATGACCGAGCAGGTGCTGGCCGATGAACTGGGCGCGCCGCTGTACGACCGCCTGCTGGGCCAGCGCGGTTACTTCGACGCGCTGGAAGGCGCGCTGGCAGCTGCACCCGGAGGCGACGGCTGGTGGTGCGACGACAAGACCACCCCCTTGGTGGAGACCTGCGCCGAGCAGGTCGACCGCGCCTTCACCGCCGCGCTGGGCGAGCTGCAGGCGGTGCATGGCGCCGATGTGGCGGCCTGGCAGTGGGGCAAGGCGCACATCGCCCGGTCGGAGCACCGGCCGTTCTCGAAGGTGCCGGTGCTGGCACGCTGGTTCGAGGTGCGCACGCCGGTGGGCGGTGACAGCTACACGGTGAATGTAGCGCGAGTGAGCCTGAAGGCCGACGCCACCACCGGCGCCTACTACCTGAGCGAGCACGGCCCCAGCCTGCGCGGCCTGTACGACCTGGCCGACCGCGCCAACAGCCGGGTGGTGCACAGCACCGGCCAGAGCGGCATCGTCTGGTCACCGCTGTTCCGCAACCTGGCCGAGCCCTGGCGCCGGGTGGAGGGCGTGCCGCTGTTCGCGCCCGCCGGCGCACCGATGCAGACCCTGGCGATCAAGCCTGCGCCGTGACCGGGCCGGTGCGGCCCTGGCGGTTGGCCCGGCGCCACAGCCACGGCGCGCCGGGCAGGTTCATGAGAAAACGCCGGGCCGTTCCCAAGTTTTCTCATTCCCCCTCGGGGGGCCTGACGCGCAGCGGCAGGTTTGGGGGCGCACAAATGAACTCACACCGCGCAAGAACGGAATAGACAGTACGACTGGGGGGGGCTCTCGAGAAGAGTCGAT
>JBBRVT010000443.1:0-3869 GCA_038246615.1 Burkholderiales bacterium | reverse complement strand
TTGGTGGAGATGAGGAGGATCGAACTCCTGACCTTCGCATTGCGAACGCGACGCTCTCCCAGCTGAGCTACACCCCCACGAACCAAAAAATTCTATCAGCACCGAAAAGCCGGGCGGGGTGGCATGCAGTCGCGGTACAAACTCGCCATTCTTGAACGACGGATCGATTCCATGGCTCTCCACGACGCGGCTTGGCACGACGCCCAATACAACAACCGCGCACGCGTGCCCGGAGCCGCCGAGGCGTTGCTGCCACGCTGGGGGCAAGCCTCGGCGCTGTCACGCGAGCGCATGACCTGCGTGCTCGACGAGGCCTATGGCAGCGAGCCCGGCGAGACGCTCGATGTGTTCCCGGCGCGCGCGCCGGGCGCGCCGGTGCTGGTGTTCATCCACGGCGGCTGGTGGCGTGCGCTCGACAAGTCTGACCACAGCTTCGTCGCGCCGGCCTTCGTGCAGGCCGGCGCGATGGTGGTGGTGCCCAACTACGCGTTGTGCCCGTCGGTGGGCATCGAGCAGATCGTGCTGCAGACCACGCGCGCGCTGGCCTGGGTCTGGCGCCACGCGGCGCGCTATGGCGGCAACCGCAACCGCATCGTCGTGGCCGGCCACTCTGCTGGCGGCCACCTGGCGGCCATGCTGCTGGCCTGCCGCTGGAAGACCGTGGCCGACGACCTGCCACTGCGGCTGGTGCATGGCGCGCTGTCGCTCTCGGGCGTGTTCGACCTGGAGCCGATCCGCCAGACGACCTTCCTGGCTGCCGACCTGCAGCTCACGCCGGCGGCAGTGCGCCGGCTCAGCCCGGCCTTCTTCCCGCGGCCGCGCGGCCCGCTGGCAGCGTTGGTGGGTGGGCTCGAGAGTGAGGAGTTCCTGCGCCAGAACCAGCTGATCCGGGATCAATGGGGCCCCAGCACCGTGCCGGTGTGCAAGGCGCTGCCTGGCCTGAACCATTTCACTGTGCTGCACGACCTGGTCGACCCGGCCGGCCCGGCGCACCACCATGCGTTGCAGCTGCTGGGCTTGGCTGCCGATCAGGGTTAACCAGTGAATTGGCGGTTTCTATGCAGTGCATTGATGCATTGCATTGGCGTCCGCCGGTTCGGGCTGTTACGGTCTGTGCGTCCCGCCCTGAAATCCGGGTGGACCCTGGCTGACCCGGCACCCCCGCCGGCCCCTGACCGACCTGCATGAGGAGCATCCCATGAGCTTGAAGGGCACGAAGACCGAACAGAACCTGAAAGACGCCTTCGCCGGCGAATCCCAGGCCAACCGCCGCTATCTGTACTTCGCGAACAAGGCCGACATCGAAGGCCAGAACGACGTGGCGGCGCTGTTCCGCTCCACCGCCGAAGGCGAGACCGGCCATGCCCATGGCCACCTCGAATTCCTGGAGCTCGGCTCGGGCGACCCGGCCACCGGCCTGCCGATCGGCAACAGCAGGCAGAACCTGGCAGCCGCAGTGGCTGGCGAGACGCACGAGTACACCGACATGTACCCTGGCATGGCCAAGACCGCGCGCGACGAAGGCCTGGACGAGATCGCCGACTGGTTCGAGACCCTGGCCAAGGCCGAGCGCTCGCACGCCAACCGCTACCAGAAGGCCCTGGACGCCCTGGTGGACTGACGCCCGTCCACCCCCGCGCCAACGCAAGGGGTCGCCATGGCCCCTTGTCCGTTTCTGCACGCCATGCAGCCACACGCACGCAGCCACACGCACGCAGCAGCCCACCATGAGCAAGCGCGAAGGCAACCTAGAGGCACCCACCCGGCACCCGCTGGACTGGAAGAACCCGCTGTTCTACGACAAGGACAGCTGCCTGCAGGAAATGGAACGGGTGTTCGACATCTGCCATGGCTGCCGCCGCTGCGTCAGCCTGTGCCAGAGCTTCCCGAACCTGTTCGACCTGGTGGACGCCACGGCCGATGGCGAGGTGCATGGGGTGCCCAAGGCCGACTACGGCAAGGTGGTCGACCAGTGCTACCTGTGCGACCTGTGCTACATGACCAAGTGCCCATACACGCCGCCACACCCCTGGGGGCTGGACTTCCCGCACCTGATGCTGCGCGCCAAGGCCATCAAGCACAGCCAGGGCCTGCTCGGCGAGGGCGAGAAGATGCTGGCGCGCACCGACGTGCATGGCAGCCTGGCCGGCATTCCTGTCGTGGTGCAGGCCGTCAACGCGGTCAACCGCAGCAAGCTGGGGCGCAGCATGCTCGACAGCGTGCTGGGCGTGCATCCCGATGCCTGGATGCCGGCGCTGGCCGAGAAGCGCTTCCGCCAGGCCGCACCCAGGCACGGCACGGCCACGGCGGTGCACGATGGCCAGCGCACGCCCGGCAAGGTGGCCATCTTCGCCACTTGCTTCATCAACCACAACGAGCCCGGCATCGGTCTTGATCTGGTCAAGGTGCTGGAGCACAACGCCATCCCCTGGGTGCTGGTCGACCAGGAAAGCTGCTGCGGCATGCCCAAGCTGGAATTGGGCGACCTGAACGGGGTGGAGCAGCAGAAGGAGGCCAACATCCCCGTGCTGGCCAAGCTGGCCGGTGAGGGCTATGCGATCCTCAGCCCCATTCCCAGCTGCACCCTGATGTTCAAGCAGGAGCTGCCGCTGATGTTCCCCGACGACGCGCAGGTGCAGGCGGTCAAGGCGGCGATGTTCGACCCCTTCGAGTACCTGGTGGCCCGCCACAAGGACGGCCTGCTGAAGACCGACTTCGAGCGTGACCTGGGCAAGGTCAGCTACCACATCCCCTGCCACGGCCGGGTGCAGAAGATCGGCAAGAAGACCGAGGAGATGTTCAAGCTGATCGGCCAGACGGTGGCGGTGCAGCTCAACACGGTGGAGCGCTGCAGCGGCCATGCAGGCACCTACGGCGTGAAGACCGCCACCCACCCGGTGGCCATGAAGATCGGCAAGCCGGTGTTCAAGGCCATGGCCAGGAACGAGCCCGACTACATCAGCAGCGATTGCGCGCTGGCCGGCCACCACATCGCCCAGGGCATGGCCCAGGCCGGCACGCCGGCCAAGGCGTTGCAGCACCCGCTGAGCCTGCTTCGTTTCGCCTACGGACTCGACTGAAATGCCCATCACCCGCGACAACCTCCTGACGCTGGAGGCCTACAGCAAAATCCGCAAGACCAGCAAGCCGCAGGTGATCGCACACCGCAAGCTGCGCAGCGTGCACCTGGGCGAGCACATCTCGCTGCAGTTCGAGGACGAGCAGACGATTCGCCGGCAGATCCAGGAGATGCTGTACATCGAGAAGATCTTCGACGAAGACGGCATCCAGGCCGAGATCGACGCCTACGCGCCGCTGGTGCCCGACGGCAGCAACTGGAAGGCCACGCTGCTGATCGAGTACCCCGACGTGCATGAGCGCAAGCGTGAGCTGGGGCGGCTGATCGGTGTGGAAGACCGCATGTTCGTCGAGGTCGAGGGGCATGAGCGGGTCTATGCCATCGCCGACGAAGACCTCGACCGCGAGAACGCCGAGAAGACCAGCGCGGTGCACTTCGTGCGCTTCGAGTTCAGCCCGGCGGCCCGGCAGGCGGTGCGCGCCGGTGCGGCCGTCAAGCTGGGCTGCGACCACCGCCACTACCCGGCGCATGTGGCCATCGTGCCCGAGACCCTGGCTGCGCTGGCCGGCGACATCAGGTAGCGCGGTGGTGCGCTTGGCGCGCGGCTGCCGCCACCGGGCGGCCTGAGAGCCTGAGAGTCTTTCGTTCATGCCCGCTCATCACGCCAAAGTGCCCCCGCTCGTCGTTGCAAATGCTCGCCATAGCACAGGCTATGGCTGCGCTTTGCGCCTATATCGGGCGCCCTTTGACGCGCTGTTCGGGCACGCCCGAAAAACTCTCAGGCTCTGAC
>JBBRVT010000442.1:0-3883 GCA_038246615.1 Burkholderiales bacterium | reverse complement strand
GCCCGTTCACCACGCCAAAGTGCCCCCGCTCGTCGTTGCAAATGCGCGCCATAGCCCGGGCTATGGCTGCGCTTTGCGCCTAGATCGGGCGCCCTTTGACGCGCTGTTCGGGCACGCCCGAAAAACTCTCAGGCTCTGAGCGACAAGCACTGCGCGCCGCGCCAGGGCCTAGACTCCAACGCATGAAGCACCTGCAGATCGACGCACCCAGCAAGCTGACGTACTTTGCCAGCCTGGTGGCCGAGGACGCCGGCTTTGCGCTGCTGGAGGCTGCCATCTGCGTGGCCCAGGACGACCAGCCCGGGCTGGACCCGCAGACCGTGCTGGGCGAGATCGACCGCCTGGCCGGCAAGCTCAAGGTGCGGCTGCCGGCCGACGCTGCGCCGCTGCGCCGCCTGCGGGCACTGAACCAGTACTTCTTCGTCGAATTGGGCTTCGCCGGCAACCTGAACAACTATTTCGACCGCTGCAACAGCCACATCCACGAGGTGCTGGCCAGCCGGCGCGGCATTCCGATCACGCTGGCACTGATCTACATCGAGATCGCCGGGCAGCTGGGGCTGAAGGCGCAGGGCGTGTCGTTTCCCGGGCATTTCCTGGTCAAGCTGCGCATGCCGCAGGGCGAGGTGGTGATCGACCCCTTCAACGGCCGCTCGCTCTCGCGCGAGGCACTCGACGAGCGCTTGATGCCCTACCGCGCCCGCCACGGGCTGGAGGGCGACTTCGAGGCACCGCTGGGCCTGTTCCTGCAGGCCGCGCCGCCGCGCGACATCCTGGCGCGGCTGCTGCACAACCTGAAGGAGATCCACCGCAGTGCTGAAGATTGGCCGCGTCTGCTGTCGGTGCAGCAGCGCCTTGTGCTGCTGCTGCCGCATGCTGCCGAAGAGCAGCGCGACCGGGGCCTGACCTGGGCCGAACTCGGCCGCCCGGCCGAGGCGGTCGAGGACCTGGCTGCCTACCTGGCGGCGCGGCCGCAGGCTGCGGATGCTGCCGCGCTGCGCGAACGCCTGGCCGAACTGCGCCGCGACGACGCGCCCCGGCTGCATTGACGCCGGCTCCTACAATCGTCTGTTGCACCGCAGTTTGCTGCGGTCGCCGCCGGCGCCCGCAGTCGCGCCCTGGCAAACCCTGCCGATGACCCTGTCGCCCGCCCAACGCCAAACCCTCACCTGGACCGCCCTGGCCGCACTGGCCGCGCTGGCGCTGTGGTTGCTGGCGCCTGTGCTCACCCCCTTCGTGGTGGCGGCGGTGCTGGCCTACGCGCTGCATCCGCTGGTCGAGCAATTGGCCAGCCGGCGTTGGCCCCGGGTGCTGGCGGTGCTGCTGGTGGAAGGCCTGGCGCTGCTGGGCCTGGTGGCGGTGCTGCTGCTGGTCGTGCCGGTGATGGCCAGGGAGCTGCCGCTGCTCAAGGCCCAGGTGCCGGTGCTGCTCGACCGGCTGAATGCCAACGTCAACCCGCTGCTGTTGCGTCTGGGCGTCGATTTCACGCTGGACGTCGCCAGCATCAAGGCCTGGCTCACCCAGCTGATGGACGCCAACATGGAAGGCTGGCTGTCGGCCGCGCTGGCCTCGGCCCGCATCGGCGGCAGCGTGCTGCTGTCGCTGCTGGGCAATGCCATCCTGGTGCCGGTGGTGCTGTTCTACCTGCTGATGGACTGGCCGCGGCTGGTGGCGCGGGTGCAGGGCATGGTGCCGCCGCGCGCACGCGCTTCGGTGCAAGGCTTCTTCGCCGAATGCGACGCGGTGCTGGGCCAGTACCTGCGCGGCCAGCTGCTGGTGATGGTGGTCCTGGCGGCCTACTACGCCATCGCGCTGGCGCTGGTGGGCTTCGACCTGGCGCTGCCGGTGGGCGTGTTCACCGGCCTGGCGGTAGCCATTCCCTATGTCGGTTTCGGCCTGGGGCTGACGCTGGCGCTGCTGGCCGCGCTGCTGCAATTCGCCAGCCTGGGCGGCGTGCTGCTGGTGGCTGGCGTGTATGCGCTGGGCCAGTTGCTGGAGACCTTCGTGCTGACACCGCGCCTGGTGGGCGAGCGCATCGGCCTGGGCCCGCTGGCGGTGATCTTCGCGTTGATGGCCTTCGGCCAGCTGTTCGGCTTCGTCGGTGTGCTGGTGGCGCTGCCGGCCAGCGCAGTGGCCCTGGTGGCGCTGCGCCGGGCGGTGCTGGCCTACCGCAGCAGCCGGCTGTTCACCGGCGGCGCACCATGAGGCAACTGCCCCTGCCGATGCACCTGCCCGCACGCGATGGTTTCGACGCCCTGGTTGTGGGCCGTAACGACCACGCGGTGCAGCACCTGCGCGGCCTGCTGCCCGGCGCCCATGCCGGCGCGCCGGTGTACCTGTGGGGCACTGCCGGCAGCGGCAAGACGCGGCTGCTGCGTGCGCTGGCTGCGCAGCACCAGGCGCAGGGCGGGCGCGTCGGCTGGTTCGACGCCAACGATGCCTTGCCCTGGGTGCTGGACGAGTCCTGGAGCCTGGTGGTGCTCGACCGCTGCGAGGCGCTGGACGCCGCGCGCCAGCAGGCCGCCTTCGCGTTGTTCGTCGCTGCCGGTGCCCAGGGCGCCGAGGTGCAATGGGCCGCCGCCGGCCGCCTGCCGCCGGTCGACCTGCCGCTGCGCGACGACCTGCGCACCCGCCTGGGCTGGGGCCATGTGTTTGCGCTGCAGCCGCTGGCCGAGGACGAGACCCGCGCTGCGCTGCGCCGCGAGGCCGACCGCCGCGGCATCCTGCTGCCCGACGAGGTGATCGCCCACCTGCTGACCCACTTCGACCGCGACATGGTGCACCTGATGGCCCTGCTCGACCGGCTCGACGGCTTCTCGCTGGCCGAGAAGCGCCACATCACCGTGCCCTTGCTCAAGAAGATGGTGGCCGACAGCGCCATACCCGCACCATGACACGTCTGGCCTTGTTCGACCTCGACGGCACGCTGATCCCCGGCGACAGCGACCATGCCTTCGGTGCATTCATGGTGCAGCTGGGCTGGGTGGATGCCGACGCCCACCAGCGCGCCAACGACGCCTTCTACGCCCAGTACCAGGCCGGCACACTCGACATCGACGCGTACGTCGCCTTCACCACCGGCGCCTGGCGCGCGCGGCCGCTGGCCGATCAGGCGGCGGCCAGCGCGCGCTTCCTGGCCGAGGTGATGCAGCCGCAGTTGCTGCCGCCGGCCTTCGCGCTGCTGCGCCAGCACCAGCAGGCGGGTGACCTGGTGGCCATCGTCACCGCCACCAACGAGTTCGTCACCCGGCCGATCGCCGATGCCTTCGGCGTGCCGCACCTGCTGGCGGTGCGGCTGCAGCGCGACGCGCAGGGCCGCGCCACCGGCCGCATCGACGGCGTGCCGTCGTTCCGCGCCGGCAAGATCGACCGCGTGCAGCAGTGGCTGTCGGGTCTGGGCTTCAGCGCCGGCAACCCCCTGGCCGACTTCGAGGCCAGCACCTTCTACAGCGATTCCACCAACGACCTGCCGCTGCTCGAGCTGGTGAGCGATCCGGTGGCCACCAATCCCAGCCCGGCGCTCGAAGCGATCGCCCTGCAGCGCGGCTGGCGCATCCTGAGGTTGTTCCCATGATCAAGAAATTCATCAGCCGCCTGCTGGGCAAGGGCCCCGGTGTCGCCGCTGCGGCTGCCGCAGCCCCGGCCGAACCCACGGCGCCGGCCGCCTCCAGGGCACCCGGGGCGGCGCCCCGGCCTGCACCCGAGCCGGCGCCCCGGCCTGCACCCGAGCCGGCGCCGGCCGCAGTGCCTGCGGACGCTCCGCGCATCCCCACCGGCAAGCGGGTGGACGTGCCGGTCAGCGAGCACGGCATCGACCCCAAGCTGGTCGACGAGCGCGCCGTCAACGTGGTGCGCACGCTGCAGCGCGCCGGCTACCAGGCCT
>JBBRVT010000441.1:0-3885 GCA_038246615.1 Burkholderiales bacterium | reverse complement strand
TGCGCGGTGTGCGGGAAGCTGGCCACGCCCATGGCCACGCTGAAGCCCAGCTCCTGGCCGTCGAGCATGACGATCTGGGTGGCGCACTGGCGGCGCAGGCCTTCCATGCGGCTGTGCGCGGTGGCCAGGCCCACGCCCGACAGCAGCACCGCAAAGTGGCGGTCGTCCATGCGGCAACTGGCGTCCATCGCCCGGGTGTTGCCCCGCAGCAGCCGACCCATTGCCTCGCAGATGCGCTCCTGCGCGCGGCTGCCCAGACCGGCCGCCTTGTCGTTGAACGGGTCGAGCGCCATGTAGACCAGGGCGAACTCGCGGTGCTCGCGGGTGGACAAGTCGAGTTCGCGGCGCATCTGGTCGTCGAAGTGGGCGCGGCTGTTCAGGCCACTGGCCTGGTCGCGCAGGCCCTGCTCGGACAGCTCGAGCCGCAACGCGTCATTCGCCTTCTGCTGCTGCTCCAGCTGGTCGAGCGCCAGGCGCAGCTGGGCATCGCGCTGGCGCTGCGGCGCCAGGTCTTGCCAGATGCTGCAGATCAGGCGCAGGTCGCCAGGTGGCGACACCAGCCGCAATACCTTGAACTCGCGCCGCTCGCCGCGCAGGTCGAAGCGGTGGTCGCTGGCCAGCGCAGCGCCCTGGGCCAAGGCGGTGTGGTCGGCCGCACGCAGCAGGGCCGCAGTGCTGCCATCGAGCCAATCGGCGTCGGTGCGGCCGATGAGGCCGGCCGGGTCGGCGCCCAGCAGGCTGGCGAAGGCGTCGTTGACCGCGTGATAGCAACCATCCTCGGCGGACTTGACAGCCACTGCCAGCCCCTGTTGCTCGGCATGGGCCAGCAAGGCCTGCGCCAGCAGCGTGTCGCCGGACCCACCGTTGGCCCATGACGAAGCTGGGGCGGCGGTGCGCTCGGTCGCGAGGGGGATGGTCATGGGGGGTGGGTGGGGCAGCAACTGGGCAGGGAGATACTGCCGGCTGATTCTGGGCAGCACCTGCTGGATCAGCAAGCGCAACCGGAACGCACTCCCTAGATTCGATGATATCCAGCGCCGGCTGGCGCTGCCCGAGACAGCTGATTGCGGCACGCACTGCAGCACTCGCGCGCCGACCCTGCGGCGTCTGGTGGCCGCAGCGCCCCAGCCGCAGACGGCGCCGGTGGCTTGAAACAATTCGTGTGCCCGGACCAAGCCCGCAACAGATTCGGCCCGAAACTTGCGACCCACTGTTGCAACACACGCAAGGATTTCGCCATGGGCATTGCGCAGTACATCAAGGAGATCGGCCGCGGCCATCAAGGCGCGCGCCCCCTGGGCATCGACGCTGCGGCCGACCTGATGGGCCAGGTGCTGGACGGCCAGGTCACCGACCTGGAGGTGGGCGCCTTTGCGCTGGCCATGCGCATCAAGGGCGAGACGGTCGACGAACTGCTGGGTTTCGCCCAGGCCACCCAGGCACGCTGCCTGGCGCTGCACAGCGACAAGCCCGTGATCGTGATCCCCAGCTACAACGGCGCGCGCCGGCTGCCGAACCTCACCCCGCTGCTGGCGCTGCGGCTGGCCCAGGAAGGCGCACGGGTGCTGGTACATGGCCCCCGGCATGATCCGTCGCGGGTCTGCAGCGCCGACATCTTCCAGGCCCTGGCCCTGCCGCCGGCCGAAGATGCCGCCACGGTGCAGGAGCGCTGGGAGCGCCGCGAGCCGGCCTTCATCGCCACCGACACCCTCAGCCCGGCGCTGCAGCGTTTGCTGGACGTGCGCTGGGTGGTGGGTCTGCGCAATTCCGGCCACACCGTGGCCAAGCTGCTGCAGCCAGTGGCGGGCGCACCAGCGCTGCGCCTGGCCAGCCACACCCACCCCGAGTTCGGCACGCTGATGGCTGATCTGGCCCGACGCAGCGGCGCCGACCTGATGCTGCTGCGCGGCACCGAGGGCGAGCCGGTGGCCGACCCGCGCCGCTGCCCCAAGCTCGACACCTGGCTGGGCGGCCAGTGGCAGGCCGACCTGTCCTGCCCTGCGCAGGAAGGCGTGCTGACCGAGCTGCCGCTGCTGCCGCGCCAGATCGACGCCGCCACCGTGGCGGTCTATATCCAGGGTGTGCTGGCCGGCGAGAAGCCCGGCCCGGTGCCGCTGGACCGGCAGGTGCAGCTGTTGCTGGCCGGCCTGGCGCGCCTGGGCAGCAGCACCCCGCAGGTCAAGCGCGCCTGAGGCTGCAGGCGCGCAGCCGCCGCAGGCTGGCGGTCGGGCGGTCAGGCGGGCCGGCGGGTTGGCGGGTTGGCGGCGCGGCGGGTAGGAGGGCCTCCGCGGCGGCGCCCCTATCATCGCGCGCCATGTCCGCCTCCCAGCCACGCTTCGACGCCGTCATCCTGGGCGCCGGTGCGGCAGGGCTGTTCTGTGCCGGCATCGCCGGCCAGCGCGGACTGCGGGTGCTGGTGCTCGACCATGCCGAGAAGCTGGCCGAGAAGATCCGCATCTCCGGGGGCGGGCGCTGCAACTTCACCAACCGCGACAGCACGCCGGCGCAATTCCTGTCGGCCAACCCGCGTTTCTGCCGCTCGGCCCTGGCGCGCTACACGCCGGCCGACTTCATCGCGCTGGTGCGCAGGCACGGCATCGGCTTCCATGAAAAACACAGGGGCCAGCTGTTCTGCGACGACTCGGCCGAGCAGATCATCGCCATGCTGCTGGCCGAATGCGCGGCCGGCGGCGTGCAGCGCTGGCAACCCTGCAGCGTGGCGGCGGTCCGGGCGGTGGGGGCGGGCTTCGAGCTCGACACCAGCGCCGGGCCGGTGCGCTGCGCCCAGTTGGTGGTGGCCACCGGTGGGCTGTCGATCCCGAAGATCGGCGCCACCGACTTCGGCTACCGGCTGGCGCGCCAGTTCGGCCATGCCATCGTGCCGACGCGCCCGGCCTTGGTGCCGCTCACCTTCGATGCCAGCCTTTGGGCACCATTCGTGCCACTGGCCGGTGCATCGCTGCCGGTGCAGGTGGCCACCGGCAGCGGGCGCGACGCCGGCCGCTTCGACGAAGACCTGCTGTTCACCCACCGCGGCCTGAGCGGGCCGGCGGTGCTGCAGATCTCCAGCTACTGGCACAGCGGCCAGGCGCTGCGCTTGAACCTGCTGCCCGGCGAGGACATCTCCGCCTGGCTGCTGCAGGCCAAGGCGGGCTCGCGCCGCCAGATCGGCAACGTGCTGGCCGGCCTGCTGCCGCAGCGCCTGGCCGACGCCTGGCTGGCGCGCCTGGGCCTGGACGCCGCGCGGGCCCTGCCCGACCTGCGTGACAAAGACCTGCAGCGCCTGGCCGAGAGCCTGGCGCGCTGGGAGATCAGCCCCAGCGGCACCGAAGGCTGGCGCAAGGCCGAGGTCACGGCCGGTGGCGTGGACACGCGGGCGCTCGATTCCCGCAGCATGGCCAGCCAGCACCAGCCCGGCCTGCACTTCATCGGCGAGGTGGTCGACGTGACCGGCTGGCTGGGCGGCTACAACTTCCAGTGGGCCTGGGCCAGCGCTGCCGCCTGCGCGCAGGCGCTGCAGCGCGCCGACGGCACCGCCTGAAACAACCCGCTGCGCACAGATTGCCGGTTGACGGATTTTCGACTTAGAATCCCCGCTTTGCTGGCAAACCGCGCAGTTGCTCAGGCGCCCGGCAATTCCGGTGTGTTGAATGGACCAATCTCGGGGCGGATGCTTCGGGGTGGTGCAGGCAGCAGCCGGGTGCGAATGAGCGCTGCGCAACACTCACCCTGGAATTTTTGGACTACATGACCACGATTCGCGTCAAGGAAAACGAGCCGTTCGACGTTGCACTGCGCCGCTTCAAGCGCACCATCGAGAAGCTGGGCCTGCTCACCGATCTTCGCGCCCGCGAGTTCTACGAGAAGCCCACCGCCGAGCGCAAG
>JBBRVT010000440.1:0-3898 GCA_038246615.1 Burkholderiales bacterium | reverse complement strand
GCGCCTCCGAAAAGCCGCAGCTGCGGCCGGCCTGCAGCGCCGCCAGCGCCTGCCAGCCAGGGCGCGCCGGCATCTCGGCCAGGCCGCGGGCCGAGGCCATCACGATGCCGGGCTGGGCCCGTACCACGAATTCAGGGTTCAACTGCGGGAACGGCCCCATCGCCGCCGGCACCACATTTTCCAGCTGCAGCCGCGTCAGCACCTCGCCGACGAAGCTGGCCTCGCCGGCCGCATACGGCGCCGACGCCACCTCGAAATACACCGTCTGGCCGCGCAAGGCGGGTGGCACCCGGCCGGCGGCGCTGCTCAGCCGCTGGTCGATGCGGGCCCAGAGCCGCTCGCCCGCGCCGGGCCGGCCCAGGACCTGGGCCAGCAGTTCCAGCACGCGGCGGGTGTCGGCCAGGTTGCGTGGCTCCAGCGCCAGCACGCGCAGGCCCAGCGCCTCCAGCCGCGCCAGCGCGCGGGACGACGTGGCCGCCAGCACCAGGTCGGGCTGCAGCGCCACCAGCCGTTCGATGGTGGTGTCTTCCAGCCCGCCCAGCCGGGGCAGCGCCTGCACCTGCGGCGGCCAGTTGGAGAAGCGGTCCACGCCCACCAGCCGGTCGCAGGCATCCAGCGCGCAGACGGCCTCGGTCAGCGAGGGCAGCAGCGCCACCACCCGCCGCACCGGCTGCGGCACCGGGATGGCGCGGCCGCGGTCGTCGACCACGGTGACGGCGCGGCCGCGGTCGTCGACCACGGTGACGGCGCGGCCACTGTCGCCGACGACAGTGGCGGCAGGTTGGGCCCGCAGCGGTGCCGCAGCCAGGGCCGCCAGCAACACCAGAAGCAGCAGCAGCCTGCCCATCACGCGGTGCTCACTGCAATTGCCAGCGCAGGCCGGTGAAGATGCCACGCGGCGCCTGCTGGTAGCCGTTGGCGGTCTCGTAGCGCGCGCCGCCCAGGTTCTCGATGCGGGCGAACCACTGCCAGCCGGCTCGCAAATCCCACTGCACGGTGGCGTCACCCACGGTGTAGGCCGGCAGCACCACGCCGCCGGCGTCAGGCCGCTGACCCGCATGGCGCAGCGCCAGCCCGGCACGCCAGCCACCGCCCAGGTCGTGCGAGACCGAGGCCGAGGCCAGCACCTGGCTGCGCCGCAGGCGGCGCGCGCCGGTGCCGGCATCCACCGGGTCTTGCGCTGTCAGGCTGGCGCGCAGGTCGCTGGCACCCAACCTTCCGTCGTACGACAGCTCCAGCCCCTGGTTGCGGGTGCGCGCCACGTTGCCGAAGCGCTGCGCGGCCGGGTCGTAGTCCAGCTCCTGGCGCACCCGGGTGTGGAACACGGTGGCGCGCACGCGCTGGCCGGCTGCGGCGTACTGCAGGCCCAACTCGCCCGAGCGCGACAGCTCGGGCTGCAAGTCCGGGTTGCCGAAGTACGGGGCATACAGGTAGCCCAGCGGCGGCACGTTGAAGGCATTGCCCACCTGGGCGATGGCCATCCAGGCCGGTGCCAGCTGCCAGCCCCAGCCCAGGCTGGCACTGGTGTGGGCGCCGATGCCCTGCACCTGGTCGTGGCGCAGGCTGGTGGACAGGTGGTGCGCACCCAGACGCCACTGGGCTGAGCCGAACACAGCCCACAGCGTGCGACCGGTGTCGTACAGCCCGCCGAAACCATCGTCGACCTCGACCGACTGGCGCTGCACATCCAGCCCGGCTGTCGCGGTGGCGGTCGGCGACAACTTCAGCGTGTTCACCCAGCTCAGCGCATCGCTGCGCGTGCGGTAGCGGCTGTCGGCACCGAAGCTGCCGGTGGTGTGCTCGCGCACATCCTCGCGCTGCGTCGACAGGCTGGTGCTGCTGGTCCAGGCGGCGCTGAGCTCGTTGTCGCTGCGCAGGCTGAGCAGGTCCTTGCGGCTGCGGCTGCGTTGCATATCGGCCGGGGTGTCGAAGGCCGAGTCGTAGTCGAGGCTTCCAGCGCTGTGCACCCAGCCCAGGCCCAGCCGGTGGCCGGCGGCCAGGGCATGCGACAGGTTGAACACCGCACTGGTGTTGCCGTAGCCATCGCGGTCGGGGTTGGCGGCCGGCTGCCGGGCGGGGTCCAGCGCCGAAAAGCCCTTGTCCGACACCCGCGACAGCCCCAGCGACACCGTGGTGGCACCGAACTGCGCAGCGCCCTGCGCCGCGCCGTGCACCAGCCCGCGTGAACCGGCCTCCAGCCGCACGCTGGCCTGCGGCTGGCTGCCCGGGCGCCGGGTGAAGATCTGGATCACGCCGCCGACTGCGCCACCGCCATACAGCGCTGAGACATTGCCACGCACGATCTCGATGCGCTCGACCTGGTCGAGCATCAGGTGCTCGATGCCCACCTGGCCCGAGGCATCCTGTCGCGCCAGCGGCAGCCCGTCGACCAACACCAGCACCTGGCGCGACGGCGCACCACGCAGAAACAGCGCGGTGGCGGTGCCGCGGCCGCCGTTGGAGGCGAACTGCACACCGGCCTCGGCCGCCAACAGTGCCGGCAGATCGACCGCTTGCGAACGTTCGATGTCGACCCGCTGCAGCACGGTGGTGTGCGGCAGCGCATCGGTCAGCATCTGTGGCGCGCGGGCGGCTGTCACCACCACGGTGCCTTGGTTGTCGGCCAGGGCCGGAAGAGACAAAGCGGCCACACCGGCGGCCAGCAGGGGATAGGCGCAGCGCGCCGAGAGGGAAACAGTCATGGTTGTGAATGCAGACAAGAGTCGCCCGCCCGCGCTTCCCCGCGCGGGCCGTGGCACTGTGGCCGCATGCCAGGCATGCGGCCCCTCGTTGGCCGGTATCCGGGCTGACGGAAACAACTCCTGTGGCCTTCCCGGTCGCTTGCGCGACCAGTGGCGTCAGACACAGGGGCGGTGGCCTCACCCGTCAAGGATCGGCCACGTCCGCTTACCGTTGCGGGGGCAGCGCAGGTTGGGTGATCGCCCGGGGGGCAACCGCCTTCCTGCTTCCCGTTTAACCTGGCCGTCAAGAAGAGCGGCCAGAGCACCAACCCGCGGATGCTAACCCAGCCTGGCTGGCAACTGGATGGCAGCTGGATGGCAACAGCGCCCCCGGTACGCAGGGTGGGCGCCACGCCCCTGCCACCTACAATCGGCGGCTTCTACAGGAGGCATCGCCAGCCCATGTCAAGACTCGATGACCTTGCCGAGCGGATCGAACGGCTGGTGTTGCGCCATGAAGAACTGCAGCGCACCAACGCCTTGCTGCAGACACAGCTGGGCACGGTGACCGGCGAGCGCGACAGCCTGCGCTCGCGCCTGGCGGCCGCCCGTGCCCGCATCGACGCCCTGCTCGACCGCCTGCCGGCTGAACCGCTGGCCAGCGCCACGCCGGCCGCAGCCCGCAAGACGGACGCCGCATGAAGCAGATCGAAGCCACCATCCTGGGCCAGAGCTACATGCTGGCCTGCCCGCCGGACGGCGAAACCCTGCTGCGCGAGGCGGTGGCCATCGTCGACCGGGAGATGGGCGCCATCCGCGACGCCGGCAAGGTGAAGGCACGCGAGCGCATCGCCGTGCTCACTGCGCTGAATCTGGCTTATCAGCGTGCCGAGCAGGCCCGCGTGCCGGCCCCCGTACCTGCCCCTGCACTGGCCGTGGCCGATGGCGAGATCGACGTCGAGCACCTGATCCGGCGCATCGACGGCGTGCTGGGCCAGGACGGCCAGCTGCTGTGAGAAAAGACACGGCAACAGGGGCATCGGTCGTGCCTAGAATGGACCTGTCCGTTGCGTTCCGTGGGCTTTATATTTCCTTGATCCGATGCTCTATGAGCCAGGGCTTGGAACATCGCAAGGCTGGTGTGATCGTCTCGCGTCAGATGAACCCGAAGCCTCGCTGACCTCGCCCACCTGATCTCCCCCTTGGGATCAGGAATG
>JBBRVT010000439.1:0-3898 GCA_038246615.1 Burkholderiales bacterium | reverse complement strand
CTGGGCGTGCGCGAACTCAACCGCCGCACGGTGTACCTGCCGTTGCGCAGCGCGCAAAGCCTGGTCGGCCTGCCCGGCGGCGCCACCAGCCTGGACCTGCGGCTGGACGACGTGTGGGCCGCAGACACGCTGGCCGCGGCGCTGCAGGCGCAGCTGCCCTACCGCGTGGAGAGCTGGCAGCAGGCCAATGCGCAGCTGGTGTCGGCATTGAACGCGCAGAGCATCAGCACCTCGATCATCCGCATCGTGGTGGCGGTGGTGGTGGTGCTGGGCATCGCCAGCGTGCTGGTGGTGTCGGTGGTGCAAAAGCAGCGCGAGATCGGCATCCTGCGCGCCATGGGCGCCACACGGGCGCAGGTGCAGCGCGTGTTCCTGCTGCAAGGGGCGGTGGTGGGCGCGCTCGGCTCGGTGCTGGGGGTGGCGCTGGCGGCGGCGCTGATCGCGGGCTTCTCGCGCTTTGCGCTTGGCAGCGACGGCTTGCCGCTGTTCTCGATCAGGCTGCCACCGGCGCTGGCGCTGCAGGTGGCGCTGGGCGCCACGGTGGCCGGTGTGCTGGCGGCGTTGGCGCCGGCCCGGCGTGCCGCGGCGCTGGACCCGGCGCAGGCGATCCGGATATGACATCGGCCGTGAGCGCCGCCCGGTGAACGCGTCCACCGAGCTGATTGCGCTGGACGGGCTGCGCAAGTCGTACAACCTCGGGCGGCCGAACGAGGCCGAGGTGCTGCATGGCCTGGACCTGCGGCTGGCGCGCGGCGAATTCGTCGCGCTGATCGGCCCGTCGGGCTCGGGCAAGAGCACGCTGCTCAACATCCTGGGCCTGCTCGAGCAACCCACCGCCGGCAGCTACCGGCTGCTGGACCAGGAGACCAGCACGCTGGACGACCAGGCGCTGACGCTGCGCCGGCGAGAGGCGCTGGGCTTCGTGTTCCAGTTCCACCATCTGCTGCCGGCCTTCAGCGCGCTGGAGAACGTGACGCTGCCGGCGCTGTTGCGCGACGGCCGCGTCAGTGCCAGTGCGCTGGCAGCGGCCACCGCGATGCTCACCGCCGTGGGCCTGGCCGATGCGCTGCACAAACGGCCGGGCGAGTTGTCGGGCGGCATGCAGCAGCGCGTGGCGATCGCGCGCGCGCTGGTCAACCAGCCGCCGCTGGTGCTGGCCGACGAGCCCACCGGCAACCTCGACAGCGCCAGCTCCGACGAGGTCTTCCGCGTGATGCGGCGCATGCACGGCGAGCGCGGCACCGCCTTTCTGGTCGTCACGCACGACCCACGGCTGGCCGACCGCTGCGACCGCGTGGTCGAACTGGTGGACGGCCAGATCGAGAGCGACACACCTCGGCCAGCGTCCACAGCCACGTCCGCGGCGGCTAAGCCCGGCTGAACTGCGCCGCGGCAGCGCCCGCCCCGCGTTGGCCGACAAGCGCGTACAGCGCAGCGCCTCGTTTCGGGTCGGGTCGGGTCGGGTAGACCAGGCTAGGCACCGTACTTGGGCTGTTCATGCTTGTCCCACAAGCCCCACTGCGTTCCCACTTCGCCTTCCTGCTGGACTTTCCACGACTCGTCAAACGACGAGAAATAGAACAAGTCGACGCCGGTGCGCCTGGCCCAGGCCTGGGTAGTGATGAAGTATTTCATCGCATTTTCGGCGCTGGGCACGGCTTCCAATACCGACCTGCCATGCGCTCACAACCCAGGCTGGGCAAGCACCCGCCCGGCCCAGAATCGACGCAACAGCTTTCGCCCTTCGCTGAACCAGAGCACCCCGCTGGCCATCGCCAGACACACGCCCCACTGGCCCGCCGAGAGCGGCACGGTGCCGAAGGCGAGGTTGAGGAAGGGCAGGTGCACAACAGCCACTTGCAGTGCGGTTGACAACGCCACCGCCGCCCACAGCCAGTGGTTCGAGAACGCGGCGCGGAACGCAGAGGCCGATTCTGAGCGCGCGTTGAAGCAGTTGAACAGCTGCGTCAGCACCAACACCGTGAAGGCAGCAGTGCGCGCCAATTCCAGGCTGTGCGGGCCAGCGCCCAGCCAGCTGTCCACCGGCTCGATCAGCCCGCCGGGCAAGAACAGGTC
This sequence comes from Burkholderiales bacterium, assembly GCA_038246615.1. GTDB lineage: Bacteria > Pseudomonadota > Gammaproteobacteria > Burkholderiales > Burkholderiaceae_C > Pseudaquabacterium. Next base: position 1,822 of record JBBRVT010000439.1, on the reverse strand, counting down.
CAGCGTCAGCAAGGTCAGTACCGCCATCACGACGCCGCCCTCGGCCACACCCAGCGCCATGCGGGCATCGATGATGCGCTGGCTGCGCGGGCGGGGCTTGCGCGCCATGACGTCGTCGGCGATCGGGTCCACGCCCATGGCCAGCGCCGGGCCGGTGTCGGTGATCAGGTTGATCCACAGGAGCTGTGTGGCCAGCAGCGGCAGCACCACCGCACCGCCCGAGCCGGTGGCCGTGGCCTGCAGTCCAATGACACCCGCCCCCACCACGCCGGCAAACACTGTCAGCACCTCGGCCAGGTTCGACGACAGCAGGAAACGCAGGAACTTGCGGATGTTGTCGAGCACGCCACGCCCTTCACGCACCGCCAGCACGATGGTGGCGAAGTGATCGTCGGCCAGGATCATGCGGGCCGCCTCCTTGGCCACCTCGGTGCCCGCCACGCCCATCGCCACGCCAATGTCGGCGGCCTTCAGCGCCGGCGCATCGTTGACGCCGTCGCCCGTCATCGCCACCACGTCGCCACTGTCCTGCAGCGCGCGCACGATGCGCAGCTTGTGCTTGGGCGCCACGCGGGCGAACACCGAGGTCTGCAACACCGCTGCGGCGAAGGCGGCGTCATCGAGCTTCTCAAGATCGATGCCCGTGAGCACCGCTGCACCGGCGTCGACGATGCCCAGATCGGCCGCTATGCGCACCGCCGTGCGCGGGTGGTCGCCGGTGATCATGATCACGCGGATGCCGGCCTGGCGCGCCTGGGCAATGGCCACGGCCGCTTCTTGGCGAGGCGGGTCGATGATGCCCACGGTGCCGAGGTACTCCAGATCCTGCTCCAGCGCGGCCACCGCCTCTGCATCGGTGGGGATCTGCGCGTCAGCGGCCAGCGTGCGACGCGCGACGGCCAGCGTGCGCAGCGCGTCATCGGCCATCGCCGCCACATCGGCCAGCACCTGCGTGTGCAGGTCGGGATCGAGCGCCACCGTGGCCTCGCCGCGGCGGGCGTTGCTGCAGTGCGCCAGCAGCACATCGGGTGCGCCCTTGGTGAAGAGCACGTGCGCGTCACCGTCGGCATGGTCCACCACCAGCACCGACATCATCTTGCGTTGCGAGGTGAACGGGATCTCGCCGATGCGCTCGAAGCGTGGCGTCGCCTCAGGCTCGGCCTGCTGGCTGCCCGGCAGCTCGCCCAACTTGAGCTCGGCCACCAGAAACGCGGCTTCGGTCGGATCGCCCTGGATGACCCATGCGCCGCTGTCGTCCTGCTGCAGCTGGGCATTGCCCGCCAGGCTGCCACCGCTCAGCACGGCCTGCAGTTCGTCATGTATTGGGCCCGCAGGCACATCGGCACCCGCCTGCTCGGCGCGCCCCTCGGGGGTATAGCCCACGCCGGTGATGTCGACGCGCCCCGAGGCCGTCATCACCCGCTGCACCGTCATCTCGCCGCGCGTCAGCGTGCCGGTCTTGTCCGACGCAATGACCGATGCCGACCCGAGCGTCTCGACCGAGGCCAGTTTCTTGACGATGGCGTGGTGGCGCGCCATGCGGCGCACTCCCATCGCCAGCACCACCGACAGGATCGCCGGCAGGCCCTCGGGCACGGCCGCCACGGCCAGCGAGACCCCGAGCAGCAGCACCGCGACGACATCGGCCATGCCCTGGATGTCGGAGATGAGCAGGATCGTGGCCACCACGGCGGCGGCGATCACCAGCGCCGCGATGCCCAGCACCTTGCCCAGGTGCGCTATCTCCACTTGCAGCGGCGTCGGCTCGTCGGCTGTGGTGTCCAGCAGCGTGGCGATGCCGCCCATCTCGGTCTGCATGCCG
>JBBRVT010000438.1:0-3930 GCA_038246615.1 Burkholderiales bacterium | reverse complement strand
TGGTATGGGTAGGCGTCTGCAAAGCCCAGGCGGTGGTAGACGGCCCGGGCCGGGTGGTTGTCGGCGTCCACCTGCAGGTAGGCCACCCGGGCGCCGGCGGCATGGGCCTGGGCCAGCAGGCGGCTGCAGAGCCACCGCGCCGGGCCGCGGCCACGTGCCTGCGGGTGGGTGAACAGGTCGTGCAGGCCCACCAGGTCGGCCTCGGCCGCGCTCTGGCCGCAGGCCAGCACCTGGCCGTCGTCGGGCCGGCGCAGCGCCCAGCCCTGGCAGGGCACCGGCGACAGCAGCAGCCGCTGCGCATGGGCCAGGCGCAGGGCCGGCGGCGAGCCGCGCAGCACGCCCACCGCCTCGGCATAGGCCTCGGCGCCCAGCGGTTGCCACAGCAGGCCGTCAGGCACCGGCCCGGCCACCGCCGGGCAGTGCGGCACCACCATCACCCAGGTGTCGTCCTGCCGGTGCCAGCCCAGCGCAGCCAGCGCTCCGTCCAGCCCCACCGGGCGGCTGAAAGGGGTGAGCCGCACCACCGCCGGCAGGCCAGCGGCGCTGAACACGGCCTGGCACAGCGCCAGGCGCTCAGCCAGCGGCAGGCGACCGTCGGCCACCGCCTGGATGCAGCGGGCGCGCTTGGCCTTGCCGGGCGAGTAGCGCAGCAGCCAGCCGTCGACCCAGCGCTGCTGTGGCGGGGCGCTGGCGTTCAGGCCCGCGTCCTCGATGCGCGACAGCAGTGATTCGGGCAGCCGGTCGGGGTTCATCCTGCGCGGCAGCGCGGCACTCAGCCGCCCATGCCGAGGCGCTCGACCCGCTGCACCAGTTCCTGCGCGAAGGCCACATAGGCCTGCGCGCCCTTGGCAGCGGCGTCGAACACCACGCCCGGCTGGCCGTAGCTGGGCGCCTCGGCCAGGCGCACGTTGCGCGGGATCACGGTGTTGAACAGCTTGTCGCCGAAATGGCTCTTGAGCTGGTCGCTCACCTGCTGCTGCAGGGTGATACGGGGGTCAAACATCACCCGCAGCAGGCCGATCACCTGCAGGTCGCGGTTGAGGTTGGCATGCACCTGCTTGATGGTGTTGACCAGATCGGACAGTCCTTCGAGCGCGAAGTACTCGCACTGCATCGGCACGATCACGCCGTGGGCGCTGCACAGGCCGTTGAGCGTGAGCAGGTTCAGCGAGGGCGGGCAGTCGATCAGCACGAAGTCGTAGCGGCCTTCAGGCTCGGCCGCAGCGGCCGCCAGTGCCTCGCGCAGGCGCTGGTTGCGCCGCTCCAGCGCCACCAGCTCCACCTCGGCGCCGGCCAGCTCGCGGTTGGCGCCCAGCACGTCGTAGCCACCGGCTGCACTGCGCTGGCGTGCCTCCAGGATGCTGGCGGACTCCAGCAACACGTCGTACACCGACAAGGCCATCGCCCGCTTGTCGACACCCGAACCCATGGTGGCGTTGCCCTGCGGGTCGAGGTCGACCACCAGCACCCGTTGGCCCACCTTCGCCAGGCCGGCCGCCAGGTTGACGGTGGTGGTCGTCTTGCCGACACCACCCTTCTGGTTCGCGATGCAGAACACTTTGGCCATGGCTTGGAGTATCGCCGCTGGCCCGACCCGCCGGCAGGGCCCGCAGGTGGGACAGGGGCGCTCAGTGCGCGCCCATGCGGGGCCGCATCCACACCAGACAACGATGGGCGTCCAGCCCCGGCACCTGCAGTTGTTCCACGTGAAACACCTCCACATCGGCAGGCAACGCGGCCTGCTCATCGGCCGGCAACTTGCCCTTCATCGCCACCCAGACGCCCCCGTCGGCCAACAGGTGCCGGGTGAGCGCGGTGAAGTCGGCAAGCGACGCAAACGCACGGCAGACCACCAGGGCGTAGCCACCGGGCGGTGCGGGCAACGCCTCTACGCGCGCGTGCAGACCGTGGAGATTGGCCAGCCGCAGCTCAGCCGACACCTGGCGGATGAAGCTGGCCTTCTTGGCGACGGTGTCGACACAGTCGACCTGCCAGCCCGGCTGCAGCGCCGCCAGCACCACGCCGGGCAGCCCACCACCGCTGCCCACGTCCAGCACCCGCGCGCCCGGTGGCTGCGCCGCAGCCCACCAACGCTGCAGCGGCGGCAGCGCCGCCAGACAGTCGATCAGGTGGTGGCTCAGCATCTCGGCCGGGTCGCGCAGTGCCGTCAGGTTGTAGACGCGATTCCAGCGCTGCAGCAGGTTGAGGTAGGCCTGCAGCAGCGCAGCCTGCGGGCCAGCCAGGGGCAGCGACAGCGCTTGCGCAGCAGACAGCAACTGGCCCTGGCGACTGGCCGGCGGCTCGGGCGCCGCCATGTCAGGCGGCGTCCTGTGCGGGCGCAGCAGCGGGCGGCGTGTCGGCAAAGCCCTGGAACCGCCCTTTCTTCAAGTGCACCAACAGCAGCGACATGGCGGCGGGCGTCATACCGGACAGGCGCGATGCCTGGCCCAGCGTCTCCGGCCGTTGCCGGCCCAGCGTCTGCCGCGCCTCGAAGCTCAGCGCCTTCACCTGGGCATAGTCCAAATCGGGCGGGAGCTTCAGATGTTCGAAGTGCGCTGCTCGTGCCACATCGTCGACCTGCTTGCCGATGTAGCCGGCGTATTTGGTGGCAATCTCCACCTGCTCCACCACGGTGTCGGCCAGCGCCGGGCCCAGCTCTGCCGCCAATGTTTCACGTGAAACAGCGGCATGCGCCCCTGCCGCAGCGGCCACCGCCAGCACGCCGTCGAAGTCCACACCGGGGCGGCGCAGCAAGTCGGCCAGGTTGTACTCATGCTCGATCGCCTTGCCCAGCAGGCGCTCGGCGTCGGCGGCCGCCAACACCGACGGGTTCACCCAGCAGCGCTTCAGCGCGTCGGCAGTGCGGGCCACGGCATCGCGCTTGCGGCTGAAGGCCTCCCAGCGCCGGTCGTCCACCAGGCCCAGCTGGTGGCCGATCCCGGTGAGCCGGGCATCGGCGTTGTCCTCGCGCAGCTGCAGGCGGAACTCGGCCCGGCTGGTGAACATGCGGTAGGGCTCGCTCACCCCCTTGGTGATCAGGTCATCGACCAGCACGCCCAGATAGGCCTGTTCGCGGCCCAGGTGCAAGGGCTCGCGGCCCCGGGCCTGCAACGCGGCATTGGCACCGGCGAACAAGCCCTGTGCCGCCGCCTCCTCGTAGCCGGTGGTGCCGTTGATCTGCCCGGCAAAGAACAGCCCGCCGATGGACTTGGTCTCGAAACTGCTCTTCAGCGCCTGCGGGTCGAAGAAGTCGTACTCGATTGCGTAGCCGGGCCGCAGGATGTGCGCCTGCTCCAGCCCGGCCATCGACTGCAGCGCCGCCAGCTGGATATCGAACGGCAGCGAGGTGGAGATGCCGTTGGGGTAGAACTCATGGGTCGTCAGCCCCTCGGGTTCCAGAAAGATCTGGTGGCTGTCCTTGTCGGCAAACCGGTTCACCTTGTCTTCGATGCTGGGGCAGTAGCGCGGCCCCACACCCTCGATCACGCCGGTGAACATCGGGCTGCGGTCGAAGCCTGCGCGGATGATCGCGTGCGTCTGCGCATTGGTGTGGGTGATCCAGCAGGGTACCTGGCGGGGGTGCTGGCTGGCGCTGCCCAGAAAGCTGAACACCGGCACCGGGTCCAGGTCGCCGGGCTGTTCGGTCAGCTTGCTGAAGTCGATCGAACGGCCGTCGATCCGCGGCGGCGTACCGGTCTTCAGCCGGCCCTGTGGCAGCTTCAGCTCTTTCAGCCGTGCCGACAGCGTGACGGCCGGCGGGTCGCCCGCCCGGCCGGCGCTGTGGTTCTGCAGACCGATGTGGATGCGGCCGTCGAGAAACGTGCCGGCCGTCAGCACCACGGTCTTGCTGCGAAAGCGGATGCCGGCCTGCGTCACCGCGCCGGTCACGCGCTCGCCCTGGCCGTCGGATTCGACCGTCAGATCGTCCAC
>JBBRVT010000437.1:0-3946 GCA_038246615.1 Burkholderiales bacterium | reverse complement strand
GCCTGCAGCGCCTGGCGCAGCAGCTGCAGCGTGCGGTTGCGCCGGTTCTGCTTGACGACGAACAAGCGCACGCGCGCCTCGTCGCAGGCCTTCACCATCGCCTGGCCGTCGGCCCAGCGGGTGGCCATGGGCTTCTCGGTCATCACATGCAGGCCCTGCTCGGCAGCCGCGACCACCTGGCGTGCATGCAGGCCGCTGGGCGTGGCCAGCACCACGCAGTCGGCACCGGCCTCGGCCAGCATCTGCTCGTAGCGTGCAAAGCCACGGGCGCCGGTCTGGGCCGCGGCGGCAGCCAACGCGGCGGGGTCGCTGTCGCAGACCGCCACCAGCTCGGCGCGGTCGGCATGGCGGTGGATCGCCTCGACATGGTTGGCCGCGATGCGGCCACAACCGGCCAGCGCAAAGCGCAGCTTGCGGTCGGTGATGGCGGGGTGGTGCAGATGCATGGGTGGGGCTGGCGCCGGGCCGGGCGGCGGCGCCCCGGGGGCGGGGCCGGCTGCCCTGACTGCGCAATTATCGCGCAGGGGTGCCGCCGGCGACAGCCGGCCAGAGCCCGGTGCGGCCCGGCCGCCCGGCCGCCGCTGTCAGCGCACTGCCTACAATTTGCGGTTTTCCTCGAGTCCGGCACGCCCCATGACCACGCCCCACGCACCGCATGCCCACCCCACCGAGCCGGCGGCCGACGACAACAAGCTGGTGACCGAGCGGCGCGAGAAGCTGGCCGCGCTGCGCGCCCGGCACCAGGCGGCGGGCACCGCCGTCTTCCCCAACGACTTCAAGCCCAGCCACCATGCGGCCGACCTGCAAGCGCAGTATGGCGAGCTGGAAAACGAGGCGCTGGAACCGCAGGGCATCGCGGTGGCGGTGGCCGGCCGCATGATGCTCAAGCGCATCATGGGCAAGGCCAGCTTCGCCACGCTGCAGGATGGCTCGTTCGGCCCCAAAGAAGCCATCAACCACGGCCGCATCCAGCTGTTCATCAGCCGCGACGCGCTGGGCGAAGCCGCCTACGACGCCTTCAAGCACGGCGACCTGGGCGACATCCTGGGTGCCGAGGGCACGCTGTTCAAGACCCGCACCGGCGAACTGTCGGTCAAGGTGACCATGCTGCGCCTGCTGACCAAGAGCCTGCGCCCGCTGCCCGACAAGTTCCACGGCATGGCCGACCAGGAGCAGAAGTACCGCCAGCGCCATGTCGACCTGATCGCCGACGAGCAGGCGCGGCTGCGCTTCGTGGCGCGCAGCAAGGCGGTCAGCGCGATCCGCAGCTTCATGGTGGAGCACGCCTTCCTGGAGGTGGAGACGCCGATGCTGCACCCCATCCCCGGTGGCGCCAATGCCAGGCCCTTCACCACCCACCACAACGCGCTGGACCAGCAGATGTTCCTGCGCATCGCGCCCGAGCTGTACCTGAAGCGCCTGCTGGTGGGCGGCTTCGAGCGGGTGTTCGAGATCAACCGCAACTTCCGCAACGAGGGCATCAGCGTCCGCCACAACCCCGAGTTCACGATGATGGAGTTCTACGCGGCCTACTGGACGCACCATGATCTGATGGACTTCACCGAAGCCGTGCTGCGCCATGCCGCCACCGTGGCCACCGGCGCGGCGCGTGTCAGCTACGCCGGGCGCGAAGTGGAACTCGACAAGCCCTTCACCCGCCTGAGCGTGCGCGAGAGCCTGGTGGTGCACGCCGGCCTGAGCGACGCCGACAGCACCGATGCCGCGGTGCTGCACGCCAGGTTGCGCGCCCTGGGCGATGAGCCGCCCAGGCACTGGACCCTGCCCGAGCTGCAGTTCGGCCTGTTCGAGGCGGTGGTGGAAGACAAGCTCTGGCAGCCCACCTTCATCATCGACTATCCCGTCGAGGTGAGCCCGCTGGCGCGCGCCCGCGACGCCGACCCGGCCGTCACCGAGCGCTTCGAGCTGTTCATCACCGGCCGCGAATACGCCAACGGCTTCAGCGAGCTGAACGACGCCGAGGACCAGGCCGCGCGCTTCCACGCCCAGATGGCCAACAAGGACGCCGGCGACGAGGAGGCGATGTACTACGACGCCGACTTCATCCGCGCGCTGGAATACGGCATGCCGCCGGCCGGCGGCTGCGGCATCGGCATCGACCGGCTGATGATGCTGATTACCGACAGCCCCAGCATCCGCGATGTGATCCTGTTTCCGGCCCTGCGCCGCGAGGCCTGAGCGCCGGGGCGGGGCATGCTTCAGCGGCCGAACGCAGCCCGACGCAGCCCGACGCAGCCAGACGCAGCCAGACGAAGCCAAGCGCAGCCAGACGCAGCCAGACACGCCATGACCACACACCGCCTCGACGACTTGCCCGCCATCCACCAGGCCTGCTGGCAACAGCTGGCCGCCTGCGCCATCGACAAGACCCATGCCTGGCGGGTGATGGGCCTGGCCACGCTGAACGGCGATGCGGCCGACCTGCGCAACGTGGTGATCCGCGAGGCGGACGCGCCCGCTGGCACGCTGATGTTCTTCACCGACGCGCGCTCGCCCAAGGTGGCGCAGATCGCCGCGCAGCCGCAGGCCACGCTGCTGGCCTGGAGCGGCGCGCTCAGCTGGCAGCTGCGGCTGCGGGTGCGGCTGACGGTGGAAACCAGCGGGCTGGCGGTGTCGTCACGCTGGGCGCGGCTGAAGATGAGCCCGGCCGCGCAGGACTACCTGTCACCATTGCCGCCCGGCGCGCCGCTGCACGGCACAGCGCCGCCGCGCACGCCCGACCGCGACAGCCGCAACCACTTTGCGGTGGTGCTGGCGCAGGTGCAGGCCATCGACTGGCTGGAACTGCGCGCCGGTGGCCACCGCCGCGCGCTGTTCGGCGCGGGCGGCGACGGCCAGTGGGTGACGCCGTAGGCGGGCAGCGCGCGTCGTTCAGGCCCGCTTGAACGCCGGCTTGCGCTTGGCCAGGAAGGCGTCCATGCCCTCCTTCTGGTCGGCGGTGCCGAACAGCGCATGGAACAGCCGGCGCTCGATCAGGATGCCGTCGTTCAGCCCGCCCTCGAAGGCCCGGTTGACGCATTCCTTGGCGGCCAGCACGCTGGGGCCGCCCAGTGCGTTGATGGCCGCTGCGGCGCCCAGCGCTTCTTCCAGCAGCTTGTCCGCCGGCACGATGCGCGAGACCAGGCCGGCGCGCTCGGCTTCCACCGCGTCCATCAGGCGGGCGGTCAGCACCAGGTCCATGGCCTTGGCCTTGCCGATGGCGCGCGGCAGACGCTGCGTGCCGCCGGCGCCGGGAATGATGCCCAGCTTGATCTCGGGCTGGCCGAACTTGGCGGTGTCGGCGGCGATGACGATGTCGCACATCATCGCCAGCTCGCAGCCGCCGCCCAGCGCAAAGCCGGCCACTGCGGCGATCACCGGCTTGCGGATGCTGCGGATGGTCTCCCAGTTGCGGGTGATCAGGTCGCTGGTGTAGGCGCTGACGAAATCGTGCTGCGCCAGCACGCCGATGTCGGCGCCGGCGGCAAAGGCCTTGTCGCTGCCGGTGATGACGATGGCGCCGATGCCGGCGTCGGCGTCGAAGGCCTTGAGCGCCGCGCCCAGCTCGTCCATCAGGCCGTCATTCAGCGCGTTCAGCGCCTTGGGGCGGTTCAGGGTGATCAGGCCGGTGCGCACCGGGCCGTCGCCGCGGGTATCGACAAGGATGTTCTCGTAGGTCATGGTGTCTGTCCTGGTGGGCTGGTGGGCTGGTGGGCTGGTGGGCTGGTGGGCTGCGGCAATCTAACCGATCGCCGACGCCACATCGCCGCCGCGCTACTTCGCCGGTGCCGCCTGCAGCGGCGGCTTCTCCAGCGACAGGTCGATCGAGTTGCCGGCGTTGTCGCGGATGACGATACGCACCGGCAGGTACTGCAGCGTGGGGGCGATCCAGATCTCCGGCGTCAGGTCGCCGGCGCCGGCCGCGCGCCGCGGCTTCAGGTGGAAGCTG
>JBBRVT010000436.1:0-3948 GCA_038246615.1 Burkholderiales bacterium | reverse complement strand
TGCCCGAACAGCGCGTCAAAGGGCGCCCGATCTAGGCGCAAAGCGCAGCCATAGCCCGGGCTATGGCGAGCATTTGCAACGACGAGCGGGGGCACTTTGGCGTGGTGAGCGGGCATGAACGAAAGACTCTCAGGCTCTCAGTGGTGCACGAACTGCATCTGGGTACCGGCCAGCTCGATCAGGTCGCCGTTGGACAGCGGCGCGGTGTCGGTGACCAATGACATGCCGTTGATGCTGGGGCGCTGCGCCCCTTCCACATGGGCCAGCACATAGCCGGTGGGGCGCCTGGTGATCGAAGCCACCTGCACGCCCGGCTTGCCCACGGTGGTGACCACCTTGGTCAGGGTGACCGACTTGCCGGCGGCTGCGCCGCTGAGCACCTTGATCGACGCCGACACCGCCATGCTGGCGGCCTGCGCCTGCTGGCCCAGCGCGGCCAGGCTGGGCATCGGCGCGGTGTGGCTGTAGGGCGTGTGCGGCACCCCGGTGGCCATGCCCACGCTGCTGCCCGGCCGCATGACCATGGTCCTTTCGTAGTCGGCACCCTCTTCGACCAGGTACTTGATCTTGTACTTGCCGATCTCGACCGTGTCGTTGTGGGCCAGCATCTGCTTCTTGATCGCCTTGCCGTTGATGTAGGTGCCGTTGGTGCTGTTGAGGTCTTCGATGAAGACGTCGTTGCCCAGCATCTGCAACACGGCGTGCTCGCCGCTGACGGCGAGGTTGTCGATCACGATGTCGTTGTAGGGGCGGCGGCCCAGCGTGGTCTTGTCCTTGGTGATCTGCACGTCCTTGATCACCACGCCGTCGAGAGAGACCACCAGCTTGCCCATGCTTGCCCTTCTTGTGTGTCTGACCCAGCTCGTCCGGCGGCTGCCGTTGGGGCGGCGCGGCGGGGATGCCGGCGCGGCCGCAGCGCTGCTCTCAGCGCCCGAACTTCCACCAAGGCCGCGCGGCCCCTGTCGGGCCTCCTGCCACGCGGACGAGTATCAACGCGATATTATCCTTTCCACCTGCTTCGTTGGCGGCGGCAATCAAGGCCTGGCCGGCAGCGGGCAACGAATCATTGGTTTGCAGCAGCCGCGCGATCATCGCGTCGTCCAGCATGTCGGACAAGCCGTCCGAGCACATCAGGTACACGTCGCCGGGCTGCACCTCGTGCAGGTGGGTTTCCAGCAGCACCGTGTCTTCCACCCCCACGGCGCGGGTGACCAGGTTCTTGTTGGCCGAAAAGGCCGCCTGCTCGGGCGTGATCAGCCCCGCGTCGATCTGTTCCTGCAGCAGGGAATGGTCGCGGGTGATCTGCACCAGCTGCCCGGCGCGCCAGCGGTACGCGCGTGAGTCACCCACATGGCCCAGCCGCAGCTGGGTGTCGCGGAACACCGCCACCACCAGCGTGGTGCCCATGCCGGCGTACTGCGGGTTGGCATTGGCGGCGTTGAAGATGGCGCGGTTGGCGTTGTCCACGCAGATGTCCATCGCGCGCCGCACTTCCACGTCGGTGGCGCGGCTGGCGGCTTCAGACAACCAGCGGCCCAGCTCGGTCTTGATGAACGACGTGGCCATGCTGCTGGCCACTTCGCCGGCGTTGTAGCCGCCCATGCCGTCGGCCAGCACCGCCAGCGCATTGGTTTCGTCAGTGGCGACCGAGTCTTCGTTGTTGCTGCGCGCACGACCGGTGTCCAAGGCGTGGAAGAACTCGAAAGTCATGCTGGGCGCTGCAGGGCTGGGAGGGTGTGGAAATCGCAAAAACCGTGCATTGATTGTGCATCGGAACCCGCAGCGCCCAGCTCAGAGCCCGGTGGATGCGGATGGCGCCAGCAGCCGTGTCATCAGCGCCGCCAGCGCGGCCACCGACGCCGCCCAGGCCTCGAGATCGGCGGGCCGGTCGGCCGGCCGGCGGGCCAGCAGTTGCTCTACCGCCGCAACGGCCGGCGCCGGCAGATCGGGCCGCAGCCGGGCCAGCGCAGCCGGTGGCTGTTGGGCCGTGGCCTGCAACAACTCGCCCAGCGTGGCGGCCTGGTGCGGCCGGCGCCCGGCCAGCAGTTCGAACAGCATCACGCCGAGCGCGTAGGTGTCGGTGGCGGCGCTGGCAGGCGCACCGGCCAACTGCTCCGGTGCCATGTAGGCCGGCGTGCCCAAGGTCATGCCGGTGCGGGTGAGCGCCGCGTCGTCGTGCCGGGCCACGCCGAAATCGGCCAGCTTCACCAGGCCTGCTGCCAGGTTGATCAGCACGTTGGCGGGTTTCAGGTCGCGGTGCACCACGCCGCAGGCGTGGGCATGGTCCAGCGCCATGGCAACCCGCGCGCCGATGCGCAGTACCAGGTTCTCGGGCAGCAACAGGTGGCGCTGGGTGTAGCGGCTCAGGTCGACGCCGCGCACCCGCTCCATCGCCAGCCAGGCCTGCTGGCCCTGGATGCCAGCCTCGTAGACAGCGACGATGTCGGGGTGGTCGAGCTTGCGTGCGAGTTCGGCCTCGCGGTGCAGCCGCGTCACCCATTCCTGGCGCTCGCTGGCCGGCAGGTCGGCTGGCAGATGGATCAGTTTGATTGCCACCCGCTGGCCGGTGCGCAGGTCGTCGGCTTCGACCACCTGGCTGCCGCCCCCTTCGCCCAGCCGCGCACCCAGCCGGTAGCGGTTGTTCAGCAGCGGGCGGTCGGTTGGCGCCGCGGGCGACGGGTCGGGCGGCGAACGCTTGAGCGAAAACCAGGACATGGTGCCTCCTTGAAGGCCCGTCTGCGCGGGTCTTGCGTGAGACCTTATCACGTGCCTGCCCCGCACACGGCGGGCCTGAAACCAGATGTTGCGCTGCTGGAGCAACGCGCTGGTGGCGCGCTGGTGGCGCGGTGGTAATGAAGTCAGGCCGAGCTGGGCCGGGCCTGGCGGCGCTTGAGCCACAGGCCCAGCGACACGACCAGCAGCGCGCCGGCCAAGCCGGCGCCGTAGCGAATGCTGGCGATCGCTTCGCCGGGCGCGGCCTGCGGGATGACACCGGCGGCGGCCGGGTCTCCGACGGCCATGGTGCCCGCGATCCAGCCCAGCAACATGCCGCCCAGCGTGATGACGGCCGGGAAGCGGTCCATCAGCTTGATCACGAACTGGCTGCCCCAGACGATGATCGGAATGCTGACCAGCAGCCCGAAGATGACCAGCGGCATCTTGTGGTCGCCGCCCGCGCTCTCGGCAGCCCCGGCGACGGCGATCACGTTGTCGATGCTCATCACCAGATCGGCCACGATCACGGTGCGCACTGCGGCCCACAGCTTGTCGGGGCCTTGCACCTGGCCGTGGCCTTCGTCGTCGCCCGGCGCAAGCAGTTTGACGCCGATCCACAGCAGCAGCAACGCGCCGACCAGTTTCAGGTATGGAATTGCCAACAAGGTCAGCGCAAAGAAGATCAGCACCACCCGCAGCACGATGGCGCCGACCGTTCCCCACAGAATGCCCTGGGTGCGCTGCTTGGCCGGCAGCTTGCGACACGCCAGCGCGATGACGACGGCGTTGTCGCCACCAAGCAGGATGTCGATCATGATGATCTGGCCGACTGCGAGCCAGAATTCAGCATGCAGGAACTGTTCCATCGATATACCTCGTGGCTTGGCGGGCCGCGAGTTTAGGACGCAGGCCGGGGCTTGGGCCGGCGGAACCCGCGCAGGTTCGGAGCCTGCGGTTGCGCCAGAAAGGCGCGGGCCGGCGTGAGATGGCCTCCAGACCTGCCGCTGCGCGCCAGGCCCCCGGGTGGGCGTTGAAAAGTGCGGAAGCAGCCTGACGGGTGTGGCCGCGATGGGTGCGGCCCGGCAGCCTCAGCCCGTCAGAGCAGGCCCTTGAGCAGGCGCGCCATCTCGCTGGGGTTGCGGGTGATGGTGAAGCCGCACGCTTCCATGACGGCCAGCTTGGCGTCTGCCGTGTCGGCGCCGCCGGAGATCAGCGCGCCGGCGTGGCCCATGC
>JBBRVT010000435.1:0-3951 GCA_038246615.1 Burkholderiales bacterium | reverse complement strand
TGCCCGAACAGCGCGTCAAAGGGCGCCCGATCTAGGCGCAAAGCGCAGCCATAGCCCGGGCTATGGCGAGCATTTGCAACGACGAGCGGGGGCACTTTGGCGTGGTGAGCGGGCATGAACGAAAGACTCTCAGGCTCTCAGCCCGGCAGGAACAGCTGCTGCAGGTCCGACAGGAAGTCGAAGCCGCGCGCCGTCGGCCAGACGCGGGCGAAATCACGCGCGATGAGACCGCGGGCCTCAGCCTGGTCCAACGGCTGGGCGATGGCGCTCAACGGCAGGCCGGTGCGGGCCTGGAAGTCGGCCAGCGCAAAGCCCTCGCGCAGCCGCAACGCATTGAGCATGTACTCGAACGGCAGTTGCGCGCGCGGCACCTCGTCGTCGTTGCTCATCGCCTGGCCGGCCAGGGCCTGGTCCATGTAGTTGCGCGGTTCGCGCCAGCGCACCTGGCGCACCACCCGGTGCGGGTAGCTCAGCTTGCCGTGCGCTCCGGCGCCGATGCCCAGGTAGTCGCCGAACATCCAGTAGTTCAGGTTGTGGGTGCAGCGGTGGCCGGGCCGGGCGAACGCCGAGACCTCGTAGCGCTGCAGGCCGGCAGCTCCGGTGCGGTCGATGATGCAGTCCAGCATGTCGCTGGCCAGGTCGTCGTCGGGCAGGCCCGGCGGCGGCGCCAATGCGAAGCGGGTGTTGGGCTCCACCGTCAGGTGGTAGACCGACAGGTGCGGCGGCCGGAACGACAGGGCCGTGTCGAGCTCAGCCTGCAGCATGGCCAGGTCCTGGCCCGGCAGCGCGTACATCAGGTCGAGGTTGAAGGTGTCGAAGCAGGCCGCCGCCTCGGTGAGCGCAGCGCGCGCCTGGGCGCCGTCGTGCACCCGGCCCAGCTTGGCCAGCATGCCGTCGTCGAAGCTCTGCACGCCCACGCTCAGCCGGGTGACGCCGGCTTGCCGGAAGGCGCGGAAACGGTCGCGCTCGAAGCTGCCGGGGTTGGCCTCCAGCGTGATCTCGCAGCCCGGCAACAGCGGCAGCCGGGCGCGGATGTCGGCCAGCAACCGGGCGATGCCGTCGGGCGAGAACAGGCTGGGCGTGCCACCGCCGATGAAGATGCTGACCACCGGGCGGCCCCAGACCTGCGGCAGCGCGGCCTCCAGGTCGGCCAGCAGCGCGTCCAGGTAGCGTTGCTCGGGCAGGCCGCCGTCGGCCGCGACGGGCAGCGCGTGGCTGTTGAAGTCGCAATACGGGCACTTGGCGATGCACCAGGGCAGGTGCACGTACAGCGACAACGGCGGCGGCTCGCCCAGGCTCAGCGTGCCGGGGCGCAGGTAGCGGCTGACCAGGTCCATGCGCATCAGGCCTGCAGATGCCAGGCCTCGGCCAGCATGGCGCGCAGCGCGGCGGCCGATCGGGCGCGGTGGCTGTGCTGGTTCTTCAGGTCGGCGGGCAGCTCGGCCACGGTGGCGCCGAGTGCGGGGATCCACAGCAGCGGGTCGTAGCCGAAGCCGTGCTGGCCACGTGCCGCCGGCAGGATTTCGCCCTGCCAGCGGCCCACGGCCACCAGCGGCTCGGGGTCGTCGGCATGGCGCACCGCCACGAGGGTGCTGATGAAGTGCGCGCGCCGGTCGGCATGCGGCCCCAGCGCCGCCAGCGCGGCCAGCAGCGCGGCGTTGTTGGCGCCATCCTGGCGGCGGCGCCGGGCTTCGCGGTCTTCGCCGCCGACCACCGGCACCCCACCGGCGAAATGCGCCGAGATCACGCCCGGCGCCCCGCCCAGTGCGCCGACGCACAGGCCTGAATCGTCGGCCAGCGCAGCGCCGCCCGCAGCCCGCGCCGCATGCCGCGCCTTGGCCAGCGCGTTCTCGACGAAGCTGTGGTGCGGCTCGTCGGCCTCGCCGATGTTCAGGCTGCCCTGTGCGACCAGCTGCACCGGCAGCCCGGCCAGCAGGGCCTGCAGCTCGCCCAGCTTCTTGGCGTTGTTCGACGCCAGCACCAGGCGCAGCGCGCCGATGGCGGCGGCCATCGCAGCCATCGCGGTCTCAGGCCGCCAGCGGCGCCGCCAGCGCAGCGCGCTGGGCCAGCACCAGCTGGCGGATGCCCTGGTCGGCCAGGGCCAGCAGGGCGTCCATCTCGGCGCGGCTGAAGGCGGCGCCTTCGGCCGTGCCCTGCAGCTCGACGTAGCCGCCGCTGCCGGTCATCACCACGTTCATGTCGGTGTCGCAGGCCGAGTCTTCGGTGTATTCCAGGTCGAGCAGCGGCACGCCCTGCACGATGCCCACGCTGACTGCGGCCACCGCGTCCTTGATCGGGCTGCGCGCCAGCCGGCCCTGGGCGATCAGCCAGGCCACCGCGTCGGCGGCGGCCACATAGGCGCCGGTGATGGCCGCAGTGCGGGTGCCGCCATCGGCCTGCAGCACGTCGCAGTCGATCAGGATGCTGCGTTCACCCAGCGCGCCCAGGTCGAACACGCAGCGCAGGCTGCGGCCGATCAGGCGCTGGATCTCCTGCGTGCGGCCGCTCTGCTTGCCGCGGGCGGCCTCGCGGTCACCGCGGGTGTGGGTGGCGCGCGGCAACATGCCGTACTCGGCCGTCACCCAGCCCTCGCCGCTGCCACGCTTGTGCGGCGGCACCTTCTCTTCCACCGAGGCAGTGCACAGCACCTGGGTGTGGCCGAAGCTCACCAGCACCGAGCCTTCGGCATGGCGGGTGAAGCCGCGCTGGATGCTGATCGGGCGCAACGCACCATGGGCACGGCCATCTCCGCGAACGAACACGCGCTGGACATCTGTCATCTGGAACCTCAGGGTTTCTTGTGCGACGACCGCTTGATCGCCTCGTTGATCTCGCGGATCGAGCGCTCGATCTCGGCCTCGTCCAGGTCTTCGCCAGGCGCTTCGCCAGCGGCCAGGCTGGCCTGGATGGTGGACGCGAACACCTCGTCACCCAGCGCCCGGGTGTGCACCGCCGCTGGCACGGCGGGGTGTTCGGCGCCCTCCCATTCCACTGCCAGCACGGTGACGTTGTCGCTCTTGGCCCCGGCGCTGCGCAGGGCCTGCTCGGCCAGGTCGGGCACTGCGTCGGAGACGGTGCGCGCAGCCAGTGTGCGCACGATGGACTCGTCGCTGACGGCGCCCCACAGGCCGTCGCTGCACAGCATCACGCGGTCACCGGGCTGCAGCACGACCGGGCCGGCGGTGTCGACGACCGGCTTGCCGGGGCTGCCCAGGCAGGTGAAGAGCACGTTGCGGTTGAATCGTTGGGCATCGGCAGGCAGTTGCTGGCCCGCTTGCGCCAACGCGCCGTGCAATTCGCTGTAGCTGTGGTCACGGGTGCGTGCCAGCAGCTTGTCGCCACGCACCAGGTAGAGCCGGCTGTCGCCGCAATGGGCCCAGTAGATCGACGTGCCCTGCAGCACACAGGCCACCACGGTGGTGCGCGGCGTGTCCATCAGGCTGCGGTCGGTGGCGTAGCGCAGCAGTTGCTGGTGGCCGGCCAGCACCGCCTCCTGCAGGAAGCGCAGCGGGTCGGTCAGCATGGGCTTGGCGTCGCGCTGGAACAGTGCCGACAGCGTCTGCAGTGCCAGCTGCGAGGCCACCTCACCTTCGGGGTGGCCGCCCATGCCGTCGGCCAGTGCAAACAGACCGGACGAGCGGGTGTAGCAATAGCCCATGCGGTCTTCGTTCTTCGGCCGGCCGCCCTTGCGGCTGACCTGGTAGACGTTGAACCTCACGCCAGGAACCCCTGCGCTGTGCTCATGTCTTGGCCCCGGTCTTCAAGCTCTCGAACTGCAGTTTCATGCGCTCGGAAAAACTGAGCTTGGTGTAGCGGCGTTCGGTCTCGCGGGCCAGTTCCTTCTGCAGCGCGAACACGCTCTGCGGCCGGCTCAACGGATCGAGCGACATGCACCACTCCGTCACCTCGATCAGGTTGTCGGAGTACACATTGCGCAGCCGCGACAGGCTC
>JBBRVT010000434.1:0-3956 GCA_038246615.1 Burkholderiales bacterium | reverse complement strand
TGTCGGACGTGATGTTCATCGCCACGTCCAACAGCATGAACATCCCGCCGGCGCTGCTCGACCGGATGGAGGTGATCCGCCTGTCGGGCTACACCGAGGACGAGAAGGTCTCGATCGCCCAGCGTTACCTGCTGCCCAAGCAGGCCAAGAACAATGGCGTCAAGGACGAGGAGATGGAAGTCACCGAATCGGCGGTGCGCGGCATCATCCGCTACTACACCCGCGAGGCCGGCGTGCGCTCGCTGGAGCGCGAGATCTCCAAGATCTGCCGCAAGACGGTCAAGAGCATCCAGCTGAAGAAGGCCGTCGGCAAGGTGGTCGTCACCGATGAGAACCTGAACGACTTTCTCGGCGTGCGCAAGTTCGACTATGGCCGCGCCGAGAAGAAGAATCAGGTGGGGCAGGTGGTCGGTCTGGCCTGGACCGAAGTGGGTGGTGACCTGCTCACCATCGAGGCGGCGGTGATGCCCGGCAAGGGCAACATCATCCGCACCGGTTCGCTGGGCGACGTGATGAAAGAGTCGGTGGAAGCCGCCCGCTCGGTCATCCGCAGCCGTTCACGCCGCCTGGGTGTGAAGGACGAGATGTTCGAGAAGCGCGACATCCACATCCACGTGCCCGACGGCGCCACGCCCAAGGACGGCCCGAGCGCTGGTGCCGCCATGGCAACGGCCTTCGTTTCGGCGCTCACCAACATCCCGGTGCGGGCCGATGTGGCGATGACCGGTGAGATCACGCTGCGCGGTGAGATCACTGCGATCGGCGGCTTGAAGGAAAAGCTCTTGGCGGCGCACCGTGGCGGCATCAAGACGGTGCTGATCCCGGAAGAGAACGTCAAGGACCTGCAGGACATCCCCGAGAACGTGAAGAATCACCTGGAGATCGTGCCGGTGCGCTGGATCGAGCGGGTGCTGGAGATCGCGCTCGAGACCATGCCGCCGGCGCTGCCAGAAGACGAGCCTGTACCGGCCAAGGTGGACGCACCCAAGCCCGACGTGGCGAAGGTGGCGGGCTCGTCTGACGCCTTGCCGCACTGAAAAGTGCGGCTCAGGGGGCTTGCAAGGGAGTACCCAGGGCCACTAGAATGCCAGCTTCGCTCAAGACAACCGACGGTTTGAATTGTTCGAAGCATTGATTGAAGCAGTCGATAGAAGAAGACAAGGGTTCAGGCAACTGGACTCCCTGCGGGAGTAGCTCAGTTGGTAGAGCGCAACCTTGCCAAGGTTGAGGTCGAGAGTTCGAGACTCTTCTCCCGCTCCAGATTCGAAACAGGAAGCTCTGGCTTCCTGTGGAGTGACGAAACAGGAAGCTCTGGCCTCCTGCAGAGTGACGAAACAGGAAGCTCTGGCCTCCTGTGGAGCAACGAAACGGGAAGCCACGGCTTCCCGTTTTCGTCTGAGCATTCGGTTTTTTCTGGACGGCGGCGCGATAGCAAAGCGGTTATGCAACGGATTGCAAATCCGTCTAGCCGGGTTCGACTCCCGGTCGCGCCTCCAGCCTCTTGTGCTCCGTGAGCGCAGCACTGAGATACGCATCGCAAGCCCGGTCAGCCCGGGCTCTTTTTCGGCCGCTTTTGCGCTGTCGTGGCGCCTGCAGCCGCAACGGCTGCCCGGTGTCTCATGGCCGGCCTGCACATGAGGCGCCTATCATGACCGGCAACGTCCTCGGGAAGCCATGCCCATGAACACGATGCCGACCTGTGATCTTTGTGACTTTCACAAGCACGACACCAGTGGCGCCTTCCGCGTGCTGCCACCCGTGTTTCAGGCTTACGGCGGCCGGGCTGCCTTCGCCGGGCCGGTGGCCACGGTGAAGTGCCACGAGGACAACACGTCGGTGAAGGCCCTGGTCGAATCGCCAGGCCATGGCCGGGTGCTCGTGGTCGATGGCGGTGGCTCGTTGCGCCATGCGCTGGTCGGCGGCAACCTGGCCGCCGCAGCAGCCCGCAATGGCTGGGTGGGTGTGGTGGTCGACGGTTGTGTGCGCGATGCGAGCGAACTCGCCGCCACGGATCTGGGCGTCCGTGCACTGGGCCTGATGCCACTGCCGACCGATCGCCGTCACCCGGGCTTGGTGGATGTGCCGGTGCGACTGCAGGGCGTGGTGGTGCGCCCGGGCGACTGGCTGGTGGCCGATGCCGACGGCATCGTGGTGCTGGCCGAACCACCTGCCGCATGAGTGGCCTGCCCGGTTCGGACGACGCGCTGGCCGCAGTCGCCAAGCGCTGTCGTCAGCGGGTGCGGCAGCGGGCCCTGCTGGCCGCCGGCGTGTCCATGGTGCCTGTGCCAGGCATCGACTGGGTGACTGACGTGGGCGTGCTGGTCAAGGTGCTGCCCGAGATCAGCGCTGCATTCGGGCTGAGCCCGCAACAGGTGGAGCGTCTGGCGCCTGACCGCCGCGTGGTGGTCTACAAGGCGATCTCGGCCGGTGGCAGCCTGGTGCTGGGCCGCATGGTCACGCGTGAGCTGGTGCTGCTGCTGCTGAAGACGGTGGGTGTGCGCCTGAGTGCGCAACAGGCAGCCAAGTACTTGCCGATTGCCGGCCAGCTGGTGTCGGCGGCGCTCACCTACTCGGCGTTGCAGTTCGTGTGCGAACAGCACATTCGCCAGTGCGAGGCAGTGGCGCGGCAGTTGCTGTTGCCGGCGCCGGCACCTGCAGCCGGCTAGAATCGACGTCTTCGGGGTGTAGCGCAGTCTGGTAGCGCATCTGCTTTGGGAGCAGAGGGTCGTAGGTTCGAATCCTATCGCCCCGACCAGGAATTTAAGCTTGTCCGAAACCGGGGCCGTGCAGCATGCACGGCCCTGGTCGTTTCGGGGCTCTCGCCAGTCAGGCGCGGCGCCGCGTCAGCCACAGCAGGCCCAGCGCCAGCGCCGCCAGGCCATAGCCGGCGGGTTCAGGAACGCCCTGCGGGGGGCGTGGGGTGAAGACCACGAAGTCCTGCGCCACGCTGCTGAACAGCCGCTGTGCATCGAACGACCTGCTGGCGCCCGGGTCCAGCACGGTGGTCAGCCAGGCATTGGCGCGGTTGCGCTGCTCGTTGGTGGCACCGCTGAGCAGGTGGAAGTCACCCGAGGTCACGTCGCCCGGTAGGCCTTCATACAGCAGCTCCCAGACCGCCAGCTGGAACGCGACGCTGTCAGTGGTGTTGGTGGCCGAACCTGCGGCCACCGTGTAGAGCTTGCCCAGGCGGTCGGCCTGGGTGCCAGTGAAGCCCCTCGCCGTGTCGTTGTCCACCAGGACGTAGGTGTAGGTCCGGCCCCAGCTGAAGCTCTGGAACAGGTCGGTGCAATAGGTCAGAAACGAGCTGCCGTTGTACGTGCCCTGGAGCTGCCCGGCGCCGATGGTGCCGAAACTGTCCATGGTGACGTCGACGTTGGCATGGCCGCTGGAGAAGCGATCGATGCGCACCGTGACATCGGTGCCGGTCATCAAGCCCGCAGAGGCCTGGAGCGAGAACGCGGCAAGTGCCGCTGCGATTGCAGTGCGAAGCATGGAGTTGGGGCCGTCGGCATCCGTGGTGTGCAGGCGCCTTGGCCCGCGATGCCGGCACCTTATCGAAGCCGGGCCTGCCGTGGGGCCCGCAACGCCCGTCCAGGCCCACGCAGCGGCGGTCAGCGTGAAGTGCTGCCGCAGCCTGTGGCGATGGCGCCGCGTCTGGCCTGCCCGGAGGGAATCGAACCCCCGGCCTGCTGCTTAGAAGGCAGCTGCTCTATCCAGCTGAGCTACGGGCAGAAGCCACGATTCTAGGAGGCCGGCTCCCTGGGACCGGGCGCGGGTGCCGGTGCCGATGTCGGTGAATTAGGATCAACCGCTGCACGCAGTGACCCGACCGCAACCGCCCATGGCCATCCAACCCGCACCCCGTCGCGTGCCTGCGGCATGCCGTTGAACCCGCAGCGCTTCGACCGGCTGGACGCGCTGCGCGGCCTGGCCATCGTCTGGATGGTGGCGTTCCA
>JBBRVT010000433.1:0-3972 GCA_038246615.1 Burkholderiales bacterium | reverse complement strand
GGGGCGCTCTCATGAGGAAACGCCGGGCCGTTCCCAAGTTTCCTCATCCCCCCTCGGGGGGCCTGACGCGAAGCGGCGGGTCTGGGGGCGCTCTCATGAGGAAACGCCGGGCCGCTCCCAAGTTTCCTCTTCCCCCCTCGGGGGGCCTGACGCGAAGCGGCGGGTCTGGGGGCGCTCTCATGAGGAAACGCCGGGCCGCTCCCAAGTTTCCTCATTCCCCCTCGGGGGGCCTGACGCGAAGCGGCAGGTCTGGGGGCGCTCTCAGTTCGCCTGGCTGGGTTTGCGCGCCGTGGCTGCGGGCTTGGTCAGGCGCTTGGCGGCTGCGGCCTTGGCCGGCGCACGGGCGGCAGCCACCCGGGCGGGCTTGTTGGCCACCATCACCGACACCGTCTGCCCCGGCTTGAAGCGGGCACCCACCGTGGTGCCGTTCAACCGGGCCACCTGCTCGGGCCGCAGCCGGTAGCGCTGCGCCACCGCAGCCACGCTGTCGCCTTTCTTGCCAGCCTTGAAGCTGATCTTGCGCAGCGGCGGCACATCCCGCGCCAGCGCCAGCACGGCGTGGTGGGCGATGTGCTCGGCCACGTCGTCGGTACGGTGCGCTGCGCGCGGCACCAGCAAGGTGGAGCCGGCCTTCACCAGCATGCCCTTGGGGATGCTGTTGACCGCGCGCAACTGGGCTTCGTCCATGCCCACCAGGCGCGCCGCCTCTGCCGGCTTGATGGTCTTCGGGGCCACCCAGGCCGTCCAGCTGGCCAGGTTGCCCTGGTGCTGGCCCACCGCCCGCACGAAGCGGTTGGCGGCGTCGTAGGGCAGCAGCACCTGCGGTGTGCCCGCCGCCAGGATCACCGGCTTGTTCATCTGCGGGTTCAGCTGCTTGAACTCGGTCAGCGGCAGGCCGGCCATGCGCGCAGCCAGCTCCAGGTCGATGTCGCGGTCGAGCGCCACCGAGACGAAGTAGGGGTGGTTCTGCAGCAACGGCAGTGCCAGGCCGAAGGCCTGCGGGTTGGCGACGATGTTCTCCACCGCCTGCAGCTTGGGCAGGTAGTTGCGCGTCTCGTCAGGCATGCGCAGGTTGTCGTAGTCGGTGGGCAGGCCGGCCTTCTGGTTGCGGTCGATGGCGCGCTGCACACTGCCCTGGCCCCAGTTGTAGGCGGCCAGCGCCAGTGGCCAGTCGCCGAACCTGGCGTGCAGCTTCTGCAGATAGTCGAGCGCGGCACGGGTGGACGCCAGCACGTCGCGCCGGTCGTCGCGGAAGACGTTCTGCCGCAGCGAGAAATCACGCCCGGTGTCGGGGACGAACTGCCACATGCCCGAGGCTTTGGCACTGCTCATGGCCTGCGGGTTGAAGGCGCTCTCGATGAAGGGCAGCAGTGCCAGTTCGGTGGGCAGGCCTCGCCTGTTCACCTCTTCGACGATATGGAACAGGTAGCGGCCGCCGCGCTCGGTCATGCGCTGCACGTAGTCGGGGCGGCTGGCGTACCACTGCTGCCACTTGTCCACCCGCTCGTTCTGCATGTCAGGAATGGCCGTGCCCTGGCGCACCCGCGCCCACAGGTCGGTCTGCGTGCCGGGGGCGCCCAGGTCGAGCAGTTCGGTGGGGCGCAGCGGATCGACCGCGATCGGACCGCCGGCGGGCGGTTGGGGCACCACGTTGACAAGCGCCGGCGCCGTTGCAGGCGTGGCGGCCGGGGTGGCGGCCGGGGTGGGTGGTGCCGCAGGCAAGGCAGGTGTGGCGGCTGCAACGGGCACGGCGGTCGACTGATCGGGTGCCGTGGCGCAGGCGCCGAGCAACGCGGCCAGCAACAGCGGCGTCAGACGCGTCCAGGCTGCTGCAGGTGGGCTGCGCGTCGGTATGCGGGTAGGGGACGGTGTCATCGGAAACTGTTCTTCCATTCGCGCAGGGCGCCCAGCACTGCGGGCCCGCTGCGATCGGCCACGCCCCGGGACCGGGCGGCGGTGATCACGTCGGGCGCATCGCAGCGCATGAAGGGGTTGATCGCACGCTCTTGCGCGATGGTGGAGGGCAGGGTGGGCAGGCCGTCGGCACGCAGTGCGCGGCAGGCCACGGTGTAGCGCGCCAGCGCGGCATTGGCCGGCTCGACCGCGTTGGCGAACTTGAGGTTGGACTCGGTGTACTCATGCGCACAACACACCCGGGCATCGCCGGGCAGTGCTGCCAACCGGCCCAGCGACTGGTGCATCTGCGCCGGCGTGCCCTCGAACAGACGGCCGCAGCCGCCCGAGAACAGCGTGTCACCGCAGAACAGCACCGGCGCTTCACCCGCCCCGCTGGACGGCAGGAAGTAGGCGATGTGGCCGGCGGTGTGGCCAGGCACGTCGATCACCTGAAAGCGCAGGCCCAGCACGCTGACCGCATCGCCATCGGCGAGTGGAACAAACGGCTGCGGGATCGCTTCTCGGGCCGGCCCGTAGACCTCGCCGAGCAGGCGCGGCCGCAGCGCCGACACGCCACCGACATGGTCGGGGTGGTGGTGCGTCACTAGAATGGCGGCCAGCGCCAGGCCCTGGGTATCGAGCGCCGCTGCCACGGGCGCCGCATCGCCCGGATCGACCACGATGGCTTGGTGGCCATCGTGCAGCATCCAGATGTAGTTGTCGGTGAAGGCGGGCAGGGCAATCAGTTTCATGACGCGTAATCCATTGATTATAGAGTTGGCCCAGTGGCTGCAGAGCCCGCCCGGCCGTTACCTGCTCGGCTGGGAACAGGCCCAGCTGGACCGCACCGTGGCCGACCTGTTCGGCTTCCATGCGCTGCAACTGGGCCTGCCCGATCTGGCCGGCCTGCGGGCCAACCGCATGCCCCACCGCTGGGTCGCCAGCGACAACTTGCGTGTGCCCGAGGCGCTGCCGCTGCCGGTGGTCGACGATGCGCTGGCCACGCTGATGCCGATGGACGCCGGTTGCGCCTTGCATTGTGACTTCGACGCCCTGCCGTTTCCCAACCAGAGCCTGGACCTGGTGCTGCTGCCGCACACGCTGGAGCTGGCGCGCGACCCGCACGACACCCTGCGCGAGGTCGAGCGTGTGCTGGTGCCCGAGGGGCGGGTGGTGATCGTCGGCTTCAACCCGGCCAGCCTGTGGGGCCTGCGCCAGCAGGCCGGCCACTGGCGCCAGCGCTTCGGTGGCCAGCGCCCGCTGTACCTGCCCAGCAGCGGCGAGTTCATCGGCTACCGCCGCGCGCGCGACTGGCTGCGTCTGCTGGGCTTCGAGGTCGAGCGCGGCCACTTCGGCTGCTGGCGGCCGCCCTTTGGTTCGGACGCCGGCCTGGCGCGCTTTGGCTGGATGGAAGCGGCCGGCGCACGCGGCTGGCCGGTGCTGGGCGCGGTCTTCATGGTCGAGGCCGTCAAGCGGGTGCGCGGCATGCGCCTGGTGGGCCTGGCGCGCCGCCAGAAGGTGGCCAAGCGGGCGGCGCAGGCCGTGGTGGCCAACCGCATGGGCCCGCCGGCCTGGCACCAGGCGCTGGCCGCCGGGCCTGCACTGACCCAGGCCGCGCTGACCCAGGCCGCGCCGGCTCAAGACGCGCCGGCCCAGACTGCAGTGGCCCAACCCGAACAGGCACGCACCGAGGAGCCGGACTGAATGAGCGACAGCATGCCGCAGCGGGTGGTGGTCTACACCGACGGCGCCTGCAAGGGCAACCCTGGCCCCGGCGGCTGGGGCGCCTGGCTGCGCTGGGGCGCCCACGAGAAAGAGCTGTTCGGCGGCGATCCGTCCACCACCAACAACCGCATGGAGCTGACTGCGGTGATCGAATCACTGGCGCTGCTCAAGCGCCGCACGCCGGTGGCCATCTACACCGACAGCAACTACGTGAAGGACGGCATCACCAGCTGGATCCATGGCTGGAAGAAGCGTGGTTGGCGCACCGCCGACAACAAGCCGGTGAAGAACATCGAGCTGTGGCAGCGCCTGGACGCGCTGGTGGCCAGCCACGACGTGCAGTGGCACTGG
>JBBRVT010000432.1:0-3980 GCA_038246615.1 Burkholderiales bacterium | reverse complement strand
GTTCGACCGCCGCAAGGACATGGTGATTTCCGGCGGCTTCAACATCTACCCCAGCGACCTGGAAGCCGTGCTGCGCCAGCACCCTGCAGTGGCCGACTGTGCGGTGGTGGGCGTGCCCAGCGCCGAATGGGGCGAGACGCCGGTGGCCTACGTGGTGCGCCAGTCAGGCGCCAGCGACAGCGAAGAGGCCATCCGCAGCTGGATGAACCAGCAGGTGGGCAAGACCCAGCGCCTGTCCGGCCTGCGCTTCACCGACGAGCTGCCGCGCAGTGCCATCGGCAAGGTGCTCAAGCGTGAACTGCGCGAGGCGTGGAAGGCCAATGCCAATGCCAACGGCTGAGGCTCAAAGCAGCCAGGGGATGAATCTGCTGGTCTGCTTGCGGTAGGCCGCATAGCCCGGGTGGCTGGACAGCATCAGCCGTTCCTCCAGCGCCGCCTTCACCCACAACACCGCCAGCAGCCCGAGAAAGGCCGTGCCCACCAGGGTGCGGCCGGGGATGCCCACACCGCAGGCGCCCGCCAGCCCCATCAGCAGCACGGCGCTGTACATCGGGTGGCGGACCCAGGCGTAAGGCCCTGCAGTGACCAGCACCCCGTCGGCCTTGGGCACCGGGCGGATGTTGAAGTTGCCCGGCCGGTTGGTCGCCAGCGCCCAGCCCGCCAGCGCCAGGCTGGCAGCCAGCACCGCCCAGGCCAGCACCGGGGCCTGCAGCGCCAGGAAGAATGGGCCGGCCTTCCAGCCGATCAGGCCGATCAGTGCAAACTGCGCCGCCACCAGCAGCATGCCCAGCAACTGGATACCCGGCAACCGGGGCTTGGAATCGGCGACAGAGCGGGGCGGGGGTTCGGTCAGGCGCCGGTCCTTCCTTTGGCGGGCGTGGATGCTGCCACTGCCGCAGCCCGCAGCTTGTCCTTCTTGCTCGGGCGGCGGCCCTTCACGCCGCCGTTGCCATCTGGCGTGGCCGGTGGCAGCGGGGCGGCCGCCGGCTCGAACCCGGCCACCTGTTCACGCGGCACGCGTTGCTGCTGGCGCGTCTCGATCAGCCGGAAATGCGCCTCGCTGCCCGGTGCATCGGCCAGGATGAAGCTGATCGCCTGCCCGGCCGCGCCCGCGCGCCCGGTGCGGCCGATGCGGTGGGTGTGGTCCACCGCCGAGCGCGGCAGGTCATGTTGCAGCACCACGCCCAGGCCGGGCAGGTCGATGCCGCGGGCCGCCAGGTCGGTGGCCACCAGCACGCGCATTCGGCCGGCCTGGAAGTCGGCCAGCGCTGCGGCGCGCGCACCCGGGCTGCGGCTGCCGTGCAGCGCCTGGGCCGTGAAGCCGGCGCGGCGCAGCTTGTCGGCCACATGCTCGCTGGCGTACTGCGTCGCCACGAACACCAGCACCCGCTGCCAGGCCTCGGCCGCCAGCAGATGGCGCAGCAACGCGGTGCGCCGCGCGCTGTCGACGACGATGGCCCGCTGGGTGATGGCCGGCGGCGGCGCGGCATGCTGGCTGTCGCTGGCATCGACCCGTAGCGCGTCGTGCAGCACCTGCGCGGCCAGCGAGCGCACCGCGTCGGGCAGCGTGGCCGAGAACAGCAGGGTCTGCCGCCGCGCGGGCAGGGCGGCCAGCACGCGGCCCAGTTCGTCGGCGAAGCCCAGGTCGAGCAGGCGGTCGGCTTCGTCCAGCACCAGGCTGGCCACGTCGCCGAGCTGCAGTGCGTTGTGCGCCAGCAGGTCGAGCAGGCGGCCGGGCGTGGCCACCAGCAGATCGGTACCGCCACGCAGCGCCAGCATCTGCGGATTGATCGAGGCGCCGCCGACGGCCACCACCAGCTTGGGCGCGGCGGCGACGCCGGCCAGCAGCGCGCGGGCGGCATCGGCGGTCTGCAACGCGATCTCCCGCGTGGGCGCCAGCACCAGGCAGCGCAGGCGGCGCGGGCGCGCCGCGGCCCGTGCCGGCAGTGGCGTGGCCAGCAGGCGCTGCAGCAGCGGCAGCAGGAAGGCGGCGGTCTTGCCCGAGCCGGTGGGCGACAGCGCCAGCACATCGCGCCCCAGCAGCACTGCCGGCAGCACCGCTGCCTGCACCGGTGTGGGCCTGGCCCAGCCCGCTGCCGCTGCGGCATCCGCCAGCAGCGGGCCCAGGCCCAGGCCGGCGAAATTCAGTGCCGGTGGGTCGGTCGGTGGGTCGGTCGATGGGTCAGTGGTCGGAACGGCAGGCATGGGCACGCTGGGGCAGGGCAGGGCGGAGCGGGCCCGGGGCGAAACCAGTGTACGGCCGCCCCACGCACCGTCCAACGCACCGCCCCACCCACCACTCGACCCACCACCTCACCCACCACCTCACCCGCTTCGCCACAGGCTGTGGCCCGACGACAGGCACTGCGTGCGGCCCGGGGCGTGCTAGCTTGGCGGCCTGCCATGCGCCCGATCTGCCCACGCTGCCACCGCCCGTTGCGCGCCTGCCTGTGCGCCTGGGTGCGGCCCACCGCCAACCGCCTGCCGCTGCTGGTGCTGCAGCATCCGCAGGAAGCCCGCCATGCAAAGGGCAGTGTGCGCCTGCTGCGGTGCAGTCTGGCCGATTGCACGGTGCAGGTGGGGGAGCGGTTTGACGCTGGCGCGTTGGCAGCATGGCTGGGGCCGCCGGGCAGCAGCCTGCTGCTGTATCCCGATGCATCGTACACACCGCCCGGCGCACCACCTGGCATGCTATCCAAGGTGACTCCTGCGGCAGCCACCACACTGCCGACACCGGCGCGCGTGGTGCTGCTGGACGGCACTTGGCGCCAGGCGCGCGGCCTGCTGCGCAACCATGCGCTGCTGCAGGCCCTGCCGCGCTGGGCGCTGCCAGCGCTGGCGCCGTCGCGCTATGCCATCCGCCGCGCGCACCAGCCGGCGCAGCGCTCTTCACTGGAGGCCGCCTGCGCCGCGCTGGGGTTGTTGGAGGGCCGGCCGGCGCACTATGCGCCGTTATTGGACGCTTTCAGCACTTGGGTGGCCGGCATGGTGGCCGAGGCCGCAAGCGGCAGCGGCAGCAGCGGCAGCAGCGGCAGCAGCGGCAGCAGCGGCGTCAGCGCGGCGCGCCCAGCGGCTGGAAGCTGACGGCGCTGTCCAGGTCGCCCAGGCAGCGGCGCGGGTTGTCGGCCAGCCGGGTGCGGCGCTGGGTGGTCGCGTCGGTCTGCGCATTGCCGCTGGTGCGCAGCACCGCGCCGGTGAGGAAGTTGATGCTGGTGTCCTGTGTGTCGAGCGTGCCGCGGTGGGTCTGCAGGCTGTCATGGCCGATCAGGCGCACACAGCGGCCATCGAGCCGGAAGCGGTAGGTCAGCAGGGCCGATTCGTAGGAACCGGCGGTGCTGGTCAGGCCCAGCGACAGGCTGAAGCTGCCGCGCTGCTTGGCGGACTTGGTGGACCCGGCGGACCCGGCTGGCCCGGCAGCCAGCTCACCATTGGCCAGCGGGTCTTCCTGGGTGGCCAGATCGACCTGCGGCACCAGCCGGGCGTTCTGGCCGGCCAGCGCCCAGGTGCCGCGCTGCTGCAACAGCACCGCCAGCACCCGCTCGGGCGAGCGGCCACTGCCCGGTGCCGGCGGCGGCGCGTCGGGCTGCAGCAGCAGCACCGTGTCGGGCCGGCCATCGCGGTTCAGATCGACCGCCACCTGCTGTGCGATCTGCCAGCCGGCTGGCACGAAGCCGGCCGGGGCCGACGCAGTGGCGGGCAGCGCAGGAGGCTCGGCAGCCGCCGGTGCGGCCACGCACAGTGCGGCCAGAACCCAGCCAGGCCAGTGGCCGACGCGTCGGGGCGGGGATGCCGTGGTTGCCGCCACTGCCATCAGGGAGCCCAGATCTCCAGCGCGCGGTCGGTGGCGGCGCGGCGCTCGGCCAGCGCCAGCTTGGCCGGGCCGTTCACCCGCTCGGTGACGCCTTCGATGTCGCCGACATCGGCCAGGGCCGAGCACTTCTTGGTATCCCAGAAGGCGAAGGCCACCTTGGCGGCGGTGG
>JBBRVT010000431.1:0-3990 GCA_038246615.1 Burkholderiales bacterium | reverse complement strand
CCGAAGGCCAGCAGCGGGCGCTCGACCCGCTGGCCGGGTGCGCTCACGGCAGCTGCGCTGGGTGTCGCCCGGTCGGGCGACCAAGCGCTCGCGCCAGGTCGATTGGGCGCCGGTTCAAGCCTCTAGACCCGGCACGCCAGTAGCGGCGGTAGCGCCGGGTGCGCCGGGTGTGCCGCCAAGGTCGGCCATGCCCGGCGCCTGCGCCGCCAGCGCCGGCGTGGCCAACTGCACATCGCCACACTGAGCGCGGTGGCGCAGCACATGGTCCATCACCACCAGCGCCAGCAGCGCCTCGGCGATCGGTGTGGCGCGGATGCCCACACAAGGGTCGTGGCGGCCGAAGGTCTCCACCACGGTAGGCGCGCCTGCACGGTCGATCGAGGCCTTGGGCAAGCGGATCGAGCTGGTCGGCTTGATGGCGATGCGCACCACCAGGTCTTGCCCGCTGCTGATGCCGCCCAGCACGCCGCCGCCATGGTTGCTGGCAAAGCCGGCGGGCAGCAGCTCGTCGCCATGCGCGCTGCCCCGCTGTGCCACGACGCCAAAACCGTCGCCAATCTCCACGCCCTTGACCGCGTTCAGGCCCATCATGGCCCAGGCGATGTCGGCGTCGAGCTTGTCATACAGCGGCTCGCCCAGGCCCACCGGCACGCCGCTGGCGCGCACCTCGATGCGCGCGCCGCAGCTGTCGCCGGCCTTGCGCAGCGCGTCCATGTAGGCCTCGAGCTGCGGCACGATGCCGGCACTGGGCGCGTAAAACGGGTTCAGCGGGATCTGCGCCGCATCCTCAAATGGCACCTCGATCTCGCCAAGCTGGCTCATCCAGCCGGTAAAGCGCGTGCCATGCTGCTGCGCCAGCCATTTGCGCGCCACCGCGCCGGCGGCCACGGTGGGCGCGGTCAGCCGCGCCGACGAGCGGCCGCCGCCGCGCGGATCACGCAGGCCGTACTTGCGCCAGTAGGTGTAGTCGGCATGGCCAGGGCGAAAGGTGTCGAGGATGTTGCCGTAATCCTTGCTGCGCTGGTCGGTATTGCGGATCAGCAGGCAGATCGGCGTGCCGGTGGTCTGGCCCTGGTAGACGCCGGACAAAATCTCCACCGCGTCGGCCTCGTTGCGCTGCGTCACATGGCGGCTGGTGCCAGGGCGACGGCGATCCAGTTCAGCCTGGATGTCGGCCTCGTCCAGCGCCAGCCCGGGCGGGCAACCGTCGATCACGCAGCCGATCGCAGGGCCATGGCTCTCGCCAAAATTGGTGACGCGGAACAGTTCGCCGAAGGTGCTGCCGGGCATGGTGGCTTCCCAAACAAGAAGGCCCGGCGCAACTGCACCGGGCCTTGGATTGTCGCAGTCAGCAGGGGCTCAGAAGGGGCCTACAGCTTCGGCTCGTCGGCGCCGGCTTCTTCCACCGGCCAGTCGCGGATGTAGGCCTTGAGCATGCGGTTCTCGAAATCCTGGCCGTCGACCACCGCCTTGGCCACGTCGTAGAACGAGACCACGCCCATCAGCGTCTTGCCGTCGAGCACCGGCATGTAGCGCGCATGTCGGCCCAGCATCATGCGGCGCACCTCGTCGATCTCGGTCTCGGGCGTGCAGGTCAGCGGCGCGTCATCCATCACCTTGCGCACCTTCAGCGTGCCCACGCTGCCGCCATTGCCGACGATTGCCGCGATGACCTCGCGGAAGGTCAGCATGCCCACCAGATCGCCGTACTCCATCACCACCAGTGAGCCGATGTCCTGCTCGGCCATGGCCTGCACCGCGTCAGCCAGCGGCTCGCCGGGCGAAAAGGTGAACAGGGTATTGCCTTTGACACGAAGGATGTCGCTGACTTTCATGGTCTTGCTCCTGGCTGATGGCTGGCCGATGGCGCCGCCAGAGGGGCTGGGGCAGGTGAAAAAACATAGCACACAATCCAGGGTTCCGACACCTTGGCGAACCCCATTCCACCATGCCTGGTTACAGCGATCCCGGATTCGATACCTTGGCGCTGCATGCCGGCGCCGCGCCCGACCCCAGCACCGGCGCGCGGGCGACGCCTATCCACCTCAGCACCTCGTTCGTTTTCCAGAGCAGCGAGCATGCGGCCTCGCTGTTCAACATGGAGCGCTCGGGCCATGTCTACAGCCGCATCAGCAACCCCACCACTGCGGTGCTGGAAGAGCGCATCGCCGCGCTCGAAGGCGGCGTTGGCGCCATCGCCACCGCCAGCGGCCAGGCAGCATTGCACTTGGCGATCTGCACGCTGGCCGGCGCCGGCTCGCACATCGTGGCCAGCAGCGCGCTGTACGGCGGCTCACACAACCTGTTGGACTACACGCTGCGGCGCTTTGGCATCGCCACCACCTTCGTCCAGCCCGGCGACATCGACGGCTGGCGCGCGGCGATCCGCCCGGAAACCCGGATGCTGTTCGGTGAGACGCTGGGCAACCCGGGGCTGGATGTGCTCGACATCGCCACTGTTGCCGCCATCGCCCATGACGCCGGCCTGCCGCTGCTGGTGGACAGCACCTTCACCCCGCCCTGGCTGCTCAAGCCGTTTGAGCATGGCGCCGACCTGATCTTCCACTCGGCCACCAAGTTCTTGTCGGGCCATGGCACCGTGGTCGGCGGGCTGCTGGTCGACAGCGGTAATTTCGATTGGCAGGCCTCGGGCAAATTCCCCGAACTTACCGAGCCCTACGACGGCTTCCACGGCATGGTGTTCAGCGAGGAAAGCACTGTCGGCGCCTTCCTGCTGCGCGCCCGGCGTGAGGGCCTGCGCGACTTCGGCGCCTGCATCAGCCCGCACACCGCCTGGCTGATCCTGCAGGGCATCGAGACGCTGCCGCTGCGCATGGCGCGCCATGTCGAGAACACCCGCAAGGTGGTGGCGATGCTGGCCGGCCATGCGATGGTGTCGCGCGTCGGCTACCCCGAGCTTGAGTCACATCCCAGCCACGCACTGGCCAAGCGCTTGCTGCCGCGCGGCTGCGGCGCGGTCTTCAGCTTCGACCTGAAGGGCAGCCGTGCACAAGGCGTGGCCTTCATCGAAGCGCTGAAGATCTTTTCGCACCTGGCCAATGTGGGTGACTGCCGCTCGCTGGTGATCCACCCGGCCAGCACCACGCACTTCCGCATGGACGACGCGGCGCTGGCCAAGGCCGGCATCGGCCCCGGCACGATCCGGCTGTCGATCGGCCTGGAAGACGCCGACGACCTGATCGACGACCTGAAAAAGGCGCTGAAAGCGGCGGAGAAGGCGGCATGAAGCTGGAAGTTCAGGGCCGCGAGGCTTATGTCTACACCGGAGGCAAGGCCTTTGATGCCAGCCTGCCCTGCGTCGTTTTTGTGCACGGCGCGCTGCACGACCACAGCGTCTGGACATTGCTGGCGCGCTGGTGTGCCCACCACGGCTACAGCGTGCTGGCGGTCGACCTGCCCGGCCATGGCCGCAGCGCCGGGCCGGCGCTGGCCAATGTTGAAGCCTGCGCCGATTGGCTGCTGGCCTTGCTGGGCGCCGCCGGCGTGGCCAATCCCAGCCAGACCACGCTGGTCGGCCACAGCATGGGCTCGCTGATCGCGCTGGAAGCCGCGGCCCGCGCGCCGGCGCTGGTGGGCCGGTTGGTGATGGTGGGTTCGGCCTACCCGATGAAGGTGTCGCAGGCCTTGCTCGACACCGCCCGCGATGCGCCGCTGCAGGCCATCGACATGGTCAACGCTTTCTCGATCAGCACGTTGGCGGCCAAGCCCTCCTATCCCGGCCCCGGCATGTGGCTGCACGGCAGTAACCGCACGCTGATGCGCCGCACGCTGAACGGGCCGCACGCCGGCGGCAACGCGGTGAACCTGTTCCACCACGATTTCAGCGTCTGCGACGCCTATGCCAACGGCCTGCAAGCGGCAGCCAGCGTGACCGCCAAGACGACGCTGGTGCTCGGCACAATGGACCAGATGACGCCGCCCCGCGCCACCCGCGACCTGGCCGCCGCGCTGAAGGCCAAGACCGTGCTG
>JBBRVT010000430.1:0-3999 GCA_038246615.1 Burkholderiales bacterium | reverse complement strand
GTGATGGCGCTGAGCGCCTGGATGAGCATCAAGAACGCTGCGGTGAACCTGCCCTTCGGCGGCGCCAAGGGCGGCATCCGTGTCGACCCCAAGCAGCTCAGCCTGAAGGAGCTGGAGAAGCTGACGCGCCGCTACACCAGCGAGATCGGCATCATCATCGGCCCGCAGCAGGACATTCCGGCGCCCGACGTCAACACCAACGCCCAGGTGATGGCCTGGATGATGGACACCTATTCGATGAACACCGGCTCCACCGCCACCGGCGTGGTCACCGGCAAGCCGCTGCACCTGGGCGGCAGCCTGGGCCGGGTGAAGGCCACCGGGCGCGGCGTGTTCGTCACTGGCCGCGAAGCGGCACGCCGCATCGGCCTGGACATCCCGGGCGCCCGGGTGGCGGTGCAGGGCTACGGCAACGTGGGGTCGTCGGCGGCCGAGCTGTTCGCCCAGGCCGGCGCGCTGGTGGTGGCCGCACAAGACCACAGCGGCACGGTGTGCAACAGCCACGGGCTGGACCCCGCCCGCCTGCAAGCCCATGTGAAGGCCAGCGGCGGCGTGGCCGGCTTTGCCGGCGGCGAGGCGATGGACGGCGAAGAGTTCTGGAAAACGGACTGCCAGATCATGATCCCGGCGGCGCTGGAGAACCAGATCACCGCCATCCGTGCCAACCGGCTGAAAGCCAGGCTGGTGCTCGAAGGCGCCAACGGCCCCACCGGCGCAGCCGCCGACGACATCCTGGCCGAGCGCGGCGTGCTGGTGGTGCCCGACGTGATCTGCAATGCCGGCGGCGTGACGGTGAGCTACTTCGAATGGGTGCAGGATTTCTCGTCGTTCTTCTGGACCGAGGACGAGATCAATGCGCGGCTGGACCAGATCATGGTCGGCGCGCTGAACAACATCTGGGACACCGCCGACCGCCACCGCATCAGCCTGCGCACCGCCACCTTCGCGGTGGCCTGCGAGCGCATCCTGTCGGCACGCCAGGAGCGCGGGCTCTACCCTTGAGCGCGGCGGTACGGCGCTGCTGGTCCTGCGCTCAGAGCCTGAGAGTATTTCGGGCGTGCCCGAGCAGCGCGTCAAAGGGCACCCGATCTAGGCGCAAAACGCAGCCATAGCCCGGGCTATGGCGAGCATTTGCAACGACGAGCGGAGGCACTTTGGCGTGATGAGCGGGCATGAACGAAAGACTCTCAGGCTCTCAGGCCGCCTGCCGGCCGGCGGCCCACTGCTGCAGCCAGGCCGCCACGGCATCTGCCGCCAGCGGCGCCGACCACAGATAGCCCTGGCCGCGGTCGCAGCCCATCCGCTGCAGCAGCGCGGCCTGGCCGGGTGTCTCGATGCCCTCGGCCACGGTGTCCATGCCCAGGGTGCGGGCCACGCGGATGGTGGCCTCGATCAGCACGCGGTGGTAGTCGCTGGTCTCGGCATGGCTGACGAAGCTGCTGTCGATCTTCACCGTGTCCACCGGCAGCTGGTGCAGGCAGGCCAGTGACGAATAGCCGGTGCCGAAGTCGTCCAGCGCGATGTGCACGCCCAAGGCCTTGATCTCGCGCAGACGCTCGCGCGCCGCGTCGTCCTGCGCCGCCAGGCTCTCGGTCACTTCCAGCTGCAGCGCCAGCGGCGCGATGCCGGCGTCGGCCACGCAGCGCTGTACCTCGGCCGCCAGCCCCGGCAAGCGCAGCTGCGCCGCCGACAGGTTGACGGCCACGCTGGCGGGCGCCAGCGGGCCCAGCTGCTGCTGCCAGGCCGCCAGCTGCTGGCAGGCGGTGCGCAGCACCAGCGCGCCGACTGCCACCACCAGGCCCGACTCCTCGGCCACCGGGACAAAGTCCAGCGGGCTGACCAGGCCGCGCTGCGGATGGCGCCAGCGCACCAGCGCCTCCACGCTGACCGGGCCGCCGCGCTGCAGGTCGACCACCGGCTGGTAGACCACGAACAACTCGTCGCGCTGCAGCGCCAGGCGCAGGTCGGCTTCGACGGCCATGCTGCGCGCCAGGCGCTCGTGCAGGGCCGGGTGGAACACCACGTAACGGGCTCGGCCGGTGCGCTTGGCCTCGTACATCGCGGTGTCGGCATCGCGCATCACGGTGTGGGCGTCGTTGGCGGCCTGCTCGGACGTGACGATGCCGATGCTGGCCGTCGAATGCACCACATGGCTGCCGATGGTGTAAGGCGCGGCCAGCGCCGCCAGCAGGCGGCGCGCCACCGTGCAGGCGGCCTCACGGCCCAGCACGCCTTCGAGCAGCACGACGAATTCGTCGCCGCCGATGCGGCCGGCCGTCTGCTGCAGGCCGGCGCCACCAGCCGTGCCGCCGGCGCCCAGCGCCAGGGCATCACCGGCGCGCAGCGCCTGGCGCAGGCGCTGGGCGATCTGGCACAGCAGCTCGTCGCCGGCGGCATGGCCCAGCGTGTCGTTGGTCTGCTTGAAACGGTCGAAGTCCATGAACAGCACCGCATAGCCGAAGTCTCGCTGGCGCGCCGCCCGCTCCACTGCCTGCTGCACCAGGTCGAACACCGCAGCGCGGTTGGGCAGCTGGGTCAGGCCGTCGGTGCGGGCGGCGTGGCGCAGCATGGCCTGCATCTGCACCTGCTCGGTCATGTCGATGTGGATGCCGGCCATGCGCAGCGGCTGGCCGTCGGGCCGGCGCTCGACCACCACCCCGCAGGACCGCAGCTCGGCCCAGGTGCCGTCGGGGCGGCGCAGACGTTGGTGGGCAAGGCAGGGCTGGCTGGGGTCGGCCAGATGCGCGCGCACCGCAGCGCTCCAGACCTTGCGGCTGTCGGGATGCACCAGCTGCAACCACGCGCGCAGCGTTGGCCCCACCTCGCCACTGCGGTAGCCCAGTGCGGCCAGCAGGCGGTCGTTGCAGACCAGCGTGCCGGCCTGCATGTCCCATTCCCAGGTGCCCAGGCCGGCAGCGTCGATGGTGTGTTCCAGCCGTGCCAGCTGGCGGCGCTGGGCGCTGATGTCGGACAGGCAGGACAGCGACCCGGTGACCGTGCCCTGTGCGTCGCGCAGCAAGACCACGTTTTCCACCAGCCAGCGCACCCGGCCGCCCGGCGCGGCCACGCCCAGCAGCTCGCCGTCGATGTTGCGGCCTTCGGCCAGCGCGCGCAGGGCCGGCCAGGCGGTGGCCGCCAGCGGCTGGCCAGCTGGGCCCAGCAACTGCCAGCCAGGGTCGACCGGCGCGGCGCCCATCAGCTGGGCCTGGCTGAGCTGCAGCTGCTCGGCCGCCGCCGGGTTGCAGGCAAGCACCCGGCCCTGGGCGTCGCGCAGCACCACGCCGTTGGGCAGCCAGGCCAGCACCGGCTCCGGCATCGGCATCGGTGTCGGTATCGCTGTCGGTACCGCTGTCGGTCGCACTGTCGATGTCGCTGTCGGCATCGGCGCCTGGGCCGGCAACCGGCCGTCGCCCCGCGCCGCGCGCCGCTGCAACAGGCGCTGGCGCCTGGCGAGGTGAACAGGCGGGCGGTTGGTTCGCAAATGGGGCTCCGGCACGCCGGCGCCGGACCCCAGGCCCGCACCGCTGCTGCCCTCGTTATCGGCAAGGCGGGCCGCAACTTGAGCCGCGCGGCCCCGCTTGGCGGCTGAAGTAGGCGGCCACTCACAAACTGCGCGGCGCATTCAGCGCAGGCTGCCGGCTGGGGCCGGGCCTAGGAGCCTGTCGGACTTGGGGCGTCGATAGCGAAAATCGGCCCCAGCGAGGACAGTTCTTGCCGGATTTGCGGCCCCATGGCCCAGCCATGGGGCAAAAAGACGGTGAGAAATGGACCGCTGCGGTCGATTCGCAGCCGACGCTCCCCAAGTCCGACAGGCTCCTAGGGCTCGGTCAGCCGGCGTCGGCCACCGGGCTGCGGTAGTGGTATGGGTAGGCGTCTGCAAAGCCCAGGCGGTGGTAGACGGCCCGGGCCGGGTGGTTGTCGGCGTCCACCTGCAGGTAGGCCAC
The DNA here is from genome assembly GCA_038246615.1 of Burkholderiales bacterium. Taxonomy (GTDB): domain Bacteria; phylum Pseudomonadota; class Gammaproteobacteria; order Burkholderiales; family Burkholderiaceae_C; genus Pseudaquabacterium. Next base: position 55 of record JBBRVT010000430.1, on the reverse strand, counting down.
CCGGGCGCCGGCGGCATGGGCCTGGGCCAGCAGGCGGCTGCAGAGCCACCGCGCC
>JBBRVT010000429.1:0-4003 GCA_038246615.1 Burkholderiales bacterium | reverse complement strand
GCAGCGCCCGAGGAAATCCTGGTGACCAGCGGCCCGCACCAGACCCTGCTGCGCCGCCTGCCGGGCGACGCAGCGTTGGGCTTCGTGGCGCTGCTCGACCGCCAGCAGGTCAACCTGGCGCTGCTGCGCTTCAAGCTGCTGGACGCCGAGCGGCTGCTGGGCTGACGTGCCAGCCCGTGCAACGGGCCTGTGCTCAAGCTGCGGGCAATGGCGGCCGATAAGCCGGAACAGCCGTCTTGCCGTCAGGAGCGCACGCCATGGATTTCTCTTCGGTCTACAACACCCACGAAAAGACCATCTTCGAGGCGGTGGCCGCAGCCGCGCCGCGCTATCCCGGCGTCGCCGACGATGCCGGGCTGCTGGCCGACGTGGCCTGCGTGGCCTTGAACCGCATGCCGCCGCACTACATCCGCCACAGCACCGACCTGGCCTTCTTCACCACCGAGAAGGAGCGCCAGGCGGTGCTGCGCAATGTCGCCGAGTCGGTGGATTTCGCCTTCGGCTACGTGCAGGCGCGGCATGTGATGGCGGCGCGGCGCTGACTTTTCGCCAGGCGGCCGCCGCAGAACCGGCGCCGCCGGGCCGCTGCCATCGCCGCCCGTGGCGGGATGCGCAGCAGGCGGTGGTGCGTGTGGGCTAGTGCACCACCCGCCCGAACTCGAACTGCCCGTCGCGCACGTCCACCGGCACCACGTCCTTCGGGCCGAAGCGGCCTTGCAGGATCAGCTTGGCCACCGGGTTCTCGATGCGCGACTGGATGGCGCGCTTGAGCGGCCGGGCGCCGAACACCGGGTCGAAGCCCACCTTGGCAAGCTCGGATACGGCCTCTTCCGAGACCTCCAGCTTCATCTCCATCTTCTCCAGCCGGGCTTCCAGCAGCTTGAGCTGGATGCGGGCGATGGCCTTGATGTCGGCTTCGTCCAGCGCGTGGAACACCACCGTCTCGTCGATGCGGTTGAGGAACTCGGGCCGGAAATGCGCCTTCACCTCGCCCCACACCGCCTCGCGGATCAGCTCCGGGTCCTGCCCCTGCATCTGCATGATCAGGTGGCTGCCCAGGTTGCTGGTCATCACGATCACGGTGTTCTTGAAGTCGACCGTGCGGCCCTGGCCGTCGGTCAGGCGGCCGTCGTCGAGCACCTGCAGCAGCACGTTGAACACATCGGGGTGGGCCTTCTCCACCTCGTCGAGCAGCAGCACGCTGTAAGGCTTGCGGCGCACCGCTTCGGTCAGCGTGCCGCCCTCGTCGTAACCCACGTAGCCGGGGGGCGCACCGATCAGGCGGCTGACCGAGTGCTTCTCCATGAACTCGCTCATGTCGACGCGGATCATGTGGTCCTCGCTGTCGAACAGGAAGCCCGCCAGCGCCTTGCACAGCTCGGTCTTGCCCACGCCGGTGGGGCCGAGGAACAGGAAGCTGCCCAGCGGCCGGTTCGGGTCACTCAAGCCTGCGCGGCTGCGGCGGATGGCGTCTGACACGGCCACGATGGCTTCGTCCTGCCCCACCACGCGCTTGTGCAGCGCGGCCTCCATCTGCAGCAGCTTGTCGCGCTCGCCCTGCATCAGCTTGCTGACGGGGATGCCGGTGGCGCGGCTCACCACCTCGGCGATCTCTTCGGCGCCCACCTGGGTGCGCAGCAATTGCGGGCCACCGGTGCCGGCCTTGGCGTCCTTGGCCTTGCCGCTTTCCTTGTCGATGGCCGCCTTCAAGGTCTTTTCCAGCTCGGGCAGCTGGCCATACTGCAGCTCGGCCACCTTGTTGAAATCGCCCTGGCGCTTGAGTGTCTCGATCTGCTGCTTCACCTTCTCGATCTGCACCCGCACCTGCTCTGCGCCCTGCTGGGCGGCCTTCTCGGCCTTCCAGATCTCTTCCAGGTCGGCATATTCACGCTGCAGCTTGACGATCTCTTCCTCGATCAGCCCCAGTCGGCGCTGCGAGCCTTCGTCATGCTCTTTCTTCATCGCCTCGCGTTCGATCTTCAGCTGGATCAGCCGGCGGTCGAGCTTGTCCATCACCTCGGGCTTGCTGTCGATCTCGATCTTGATCTTGGCCGCCGCCTCGTCGATCAGGTCGATGGCCTTGTCGGGCAGAAAGCGGTCGGTGATGTAGCGGTGGGAGAGTTCGGCGGCGGCCACGATGGCCGGGTCGGTGATCTCCACGCCGTGGTGCACCTCGTACTTTTCCTGCAGGCCGCGCAGGATGGCGATGGTGGCCTCCACGCTGGGTTCATCGACCAGCACCTTCTGGAAGCGGCGCTCCAGCGCGGCGTCTTTCTCGACGTACTTGCGGTATTCATTCAGCGTGGTGGCGCCGATGCAGTGCAGCTCGCCCCGCGCCAGCGCGGGTTTCAGCATGTTGCCGGCGTCCATGGCGCCTTCGGCCTTGCCGGCGCCCACCACGGTGTGCAGCTCGTCGATGAACAGGATGATGCGGCCCTCGTCCTGGGCCACTTCCTTCAGCACGGCCTTCAGCCGCTCTTCGAATTCACCGCGGTACTTGGCGCCGGCCAGCAGGCCGGCCATGTCGAGCACCAGCACCCGCTTGTCCTTCAAGGTGTCGGGCACCTCGCCGGCAATGATGCGCTGGGCCAGGCCTTCGACGATGGCGGTCTTGCCCACGCCGGGCTCGCCGATCAGCACCGGGTTGTTCTTGCTGCGCCGCTGCAGCACCTGGATGGCGCGGCGGATCTCGTCGTCGCGGCCGATCACCGGGTCGAGCTTGCCTTGCCGCGCACGCTCGGTCAGGTCGAGCGTGTACTTCTTCAGCGCCTCGCGCTGGCCTTCGCTGTCGGCCGAGTCGACACTGGCCCCGCCGCGCACTGCGGTGATGGCGGCTTCCAGCGCCTTGCGGGTCAGGCCGTGGCCGCGCACGATGCCGCCCAGGTCGCTCTTGCTGTCGGCCAGGGCCAGCAGGAACATCTCGCTGGCGATGAACTGGTCGCCACGCTGGGTGGCTTCCTTGTCGGCCTGCTGCAGCAGCTGGCCCAGGTCACGCCCGGCCTGCACTTGCCCGCCCCCCTGCACGCTGGGCAGGGCGTTGGTGGCCACCTCCATGGCCTGCTTCAACGCGGCGGTCTTGGCACCGGCACGGTCGAGCAGGGCCTTGGGCCCGTCGGGCTGGGCCAGCATCGCGGCCAGCACATGGGCGGGCTCGATGTAGGGGTTGTCGCGGGCCACGGCCAACGACTGGCCATCGGCCAGGGCTTGCTGGAAGGCGGTGGTGAGCTTGTCGACGCGCATGGTGGGTGTCCTCCGGATGCGCTCAGACATGGGGCCCGGCGGCCGAGATTCAAGCCGGTGTGGCTGGCGCGGGCCGGCCTTCCGGGTGCGGCTTGCGCTGGATCAACCTGCGGCCAGAGCTTGCAGATGGGCTGGCGCAGGTGCCAGGCCGTGCGCAGCGGCCAGGGCCAGCAGCGCGCGGTGTTCCGGGTGCTGATGGTGGAAGCCGTGGTGCCAGGCCGGCAACAGGTGCGGCAGCGCAGCGTCCACCCAGGCCATCGCCGCCTGCAAGACCTGCTGCAGCAAGGCGGCATCGCGGCCTGCCGCTGCGGCCCGCGCCACCAGGTGGCACAAGCTGAGGTGCCCCAGGTCCAGCGGCGGCGCCCTTGCCGACAGTTGCCAGGCCAGGCGGGCATCGGCCAGCGCAGCCGCGTTCTGGCCCAGGCGGCGCAGGGCGTCGGCACGCCGGGCCAGGGCGTGTACTAAAGCGGGCTGGTTGATGGCCTCCATGCCCGCGCCAGGATCGGCCGCATCGGTGGCATCTGCGGCATCGGCCGCATCGGCCGCATCGGCAGCACCGGCGGCATTGGCAGCACCGGCGGCATTGGCAGCACCGGCGGCATCGGCAGCACCGGCGGGTTGGCCGCTTAGCGTGTGCAGCAGCGCGTGACAGCGGGCCAGCGCGGCGGCGGGGGCCTCGGTGGCAGCCAGTTGCAGCAGCAGCGCACGCCGGTCCATGGGCTCCAGCCGGTCGCCATGGCGCTGCAGCGCGTCGGCCAGCAAG
>JBBRVT010000428.1:0-4010 GCA_038246615.1 Burkholderiales bacterium | reverse complement strand
CGCGCTGGCGATTTCGTTGACGTCCAGTGCCGAGGTGTTGGTGGCCAGCACCGCGCCGGGTTTGCAGATGCGGTCGAGCTGGCCGAAGATCTCTTTCTTGATCGCCATGTTCTCGAACACGGCTTCGATCACCAGGTCGACATCGGCCAGCGCGTTCATGTCGAGCGAGCCGGTGAGCAGGGCCATGCGCTGCTCGACCTGTGCTGCCGTGAGCTTGCCGCGTCTGACCGAGTTTTCGTAGTTCTTGCGCACGACGGCCAGGCCGCGGTCCAGCGCGGCCTGGGCGGTCTCCACCAGCACGCAGGGGATGCCGACGTTGGCGAAGTTCATGGCGATGCCGCCGCCCATGGTGCCCGCGCCGATGATGCCGACCTTGGCCACGTTGACGATGGGTGTGTCGCCGGGCATGTCGGGGATCTTGGCGGCCGCGCGCTCTGCAAAGAAGGCGTAGCGCTGGGCCTGCGACTGGATGCCGCCCACCAGCTCCAGGAACAGCTTGCGCTCCACCGCCTTGCCTTCATCGAAGGGCAGGTGCACGGCCGCCTCGATGCAGCGGATGTTGGACTCCGGTGCCAGGAAACCCCGGAACCGGCGCGCATTGGCCTGGCGGAAATCGGCAAAGAGTTCGGGCTGGCCGCGCGCGGCGATCATCTTGTCGTCCAGGTCGCGCACCTTGCGCAGCGGCCGGCCCTCCGCCAGCACCTTGCGCGCAAAGGCAACCGCCCCGTCGCGCAATTGGCCCTCGGGCACCAGTTCGTCCACCAGGCCGATGGCCAGGCATTCCCGGGCCGGCACATGGGTGCCGCCGGTGATGAAGTCGAGCGCCTTGGCCGCACCCACGATGCGGGGCAGGCGCTGCGTGCCGCCGGCGCCCGGCAGCAGCCCGAGGTGCACTTCGGGCAGCCCGCACCTGGCGCTGGGCACCGCCACGCGGTAGTGACAACACAGCGCCACCTCCAGCCCACCGCCGAGCGAGGTGCCATGGATGGCCGCGATGACCGGCTTGGCGCTGTTCTCGATGATGTCCTGCACGTCGTACAGCGACGGCGCTTGTGGCGGTTTGCCGAACTCGGTGATGTCGGCGCCAGCCAGGAAGGTGCGGCCGTCGCAGATGAAGACGATGGCCCGGACCGCAGCGTCGGCCTGGGCTTCGCGCAGGCCGTCGACGATGGCCTGCCGCATGGCCCGCGACAGCGCGTTGACAGGTGGATAGCCGACCGTGACGATGCCGATGTCGCCTTCGACGACCAGGCTGTGGGTGGCAGTGGCCGGGGCGGTGGCGGGGGTGGTGGCCGGGTTGGTGGCCGGGTTTTGGGCCGGGTTTGGGGCAGCTGTGCTCATGGTTGTCTCGGTGGTTTGGGGTTGGGTTGCGCGATTCAATCGGCCTTGGCCTGCCCGTCTGAAAACAGTGGCTTGGGCAGAGTGGGGTTGCGGCGCTGCAGGATGTCGTTCATGCGCAGGTCGATCTGCGCTTGCAGTGGCTGCTGCGCCGGAACGATATAGAACTGGTCGGCCCGGATCGCGTCGGCCACGGCCTGGGCCACATCGGCCGGGTCGTAGCCGGCCAGCAGGGCCTGGCTGAATTGGCTGACAGCCCGTTGCACCGGCTCGGGCAGTTGGCTCAGGTCTGTCGCCGGCCCCTGCTCGGGCGGGCGGTTGCGTTCGGCATGCATGATGGCGGTGTTGATCAGCCCCGGGCAGAGCACCGACGCCGACAGCCGGGCACCCAGGCGCTTGAAGTCCTTGTACAGGCCTTCGGTCATGCAGGCCACGGCGTGCTTCGACACGTGGTACGGGTTGGACGCCGTCAACAGGCCGGCCACCGACGCGGTGTTGACCACATGCCCATGCTCGCCGCCAGCCAGCATGCGCGGCACGAAGGCCTGCACGCCGTAGAGCACGCCCATCAGGTTGACATCCAGCACCCAGCGCCAGTCGGCAACGCTCGACTGCCAGCCTGGCGCCATCAGCCCCGGCAATGCCACGCCGGCGTTGTTGCACAACACATGCACGTTGCCGAAACGCTGGAACGCCGCGTCGGCCAGGGCCCACACCTGGGCTTCTGACGACACATCGGTCTGCACCGCCAGCACTTGCACGCCCAGCGCCTGGATTTCGGCCCGGGCCTGCGCCAGCGGCGCGGCCTCGATGTCGGCAAGCACCAGGTGCATGCCATCCTGCGCAAAGCGCCGTGCCAAGGCCAGGCCGATGCCGCTGGCCGCGCCGCTGACCACGGCCACCTTGTTTTTGAAGTCTTTCACGCTGCCTCCTGGAGTGGCTTGCCCTGCTGCGGTTTGTCGCCGTTGACCACCGCTGCGTCCATCCTGAAGGTGACAGGTTCCGCATCCAGCAGGGCCGGCTTCGGCACTGCGGGTCGGCGCGGGCGCGCACTGGACAATCGGCACCGCCGACGTCCGATCGACAGTGATGCGGCACCATGGCGCCTCCACCTCATCCCAACGCATCGCCACCCTCGCAGGAGCAACCCCATGAATCTCGGACTCGAAGGCAAGCAGGCACTCATCACCGGCTCGACGGCCGGCATCGGCTTTGCCATCGCGCGCGGCCTGGCCGCCGAGGGCGCCGGGGTGGTGATCACCGGCCGGACGCCGGCCGCCGTCGATGCCGCGCTGGCACGGCTGACCGCCGAATTTCCGCAGGCCGTGGTGCACGGCGTGGCCGCCGACTGTGCCACCGCCAGCGGCGCCGAGCGGGTATTCGAGCAGGTGGCTGCGGTGGACATCCTCGTCAACAACCTGGGCATCTACGACCGCAAGCCGTTCTTCGAGATCGACGACGCCGAATGGCTGCGCTACTTCGAGACCAACGTGCTGTCAGGCGTGCGCTTTGCGCGCCACTACGCGCCGGCCATGGCAGCCAAGGGCTGGGGGCGCATCCTGTTTGTCTCGAGCGAGTCGGCCCTGAACATCCCGAAGGAGATGATCCACTACGGCATGACCAAGACGGCGCAGCTCACGGTGTCCCATGGTCTGGCCATGGAACTGGCGGGCACCGGCGTCACGGTCAACGCGCTGCTGCCAGGCCCCACGACCACCGAAAACACCCAGAAGGTGCGTGAAGCGCGTGCCCTGGCAGCCGGCAAGACGTTGGACGAGATCGAGCAGGAGTTCTTCAAGGTCTACCGGCCGACCTCGCTGATCCGGCGCTTCACCACGCCCACCGAGGTGGCCAATCTGGCGGTGTACCTGTGCGGCACCGGGGCATCGGGTACATCGGGTGCGGCAATGCGTGTCGACGGCGGGGCGGTCAACCAGATCATGTGAGAGCGCCCCCACGCGCTGGCTGCGACAGAACCTGCTTCACTCCGGCGTCGACGGGTCGTTGTCGGCGCCACCATCGGCCAGCGCCTGGCGTGCAAGCTCTTCATCGGTCAGCGGCGGTGCGGACTCCAGCGCAGCGAGCTCCTGCAGCATCTCGGGCGTGGGCTGCGCATGCCCCAGCAGCACGTCTTCGAGTGTCGGGTGCGCATCCTGGCGTTCTTCATGATCGACCGGCGACGGGTGCACTGCCGAGGGCTCCATCGCCGGCAGCATGGACGCGGCCAGGTCCAGTTGTTCATCGACCAGGCGGGTGAGGGAGTTGTCAGTGGAAGGCTGTGTCATGGTGAGCGAACTCCTGGTGTCAAGGCCCTGATGGTCCCCCATCGGGCGCAAAAACACCACCACAGCGGCGGCCCGATCTGCTGTCCCACCGGCTGGCGCTCGACCGCAGCGCTTGGGGCCGGCTGTCGGCCAGTTGCACCAAACGGCGCGCAGCAGTCGGACGGTGTTCCGCCGCCGAGATGCCGCGAAGATGCCGCAGAACGCCGCCAAGACGCCGCCCAATCGCCGCCAGGCCGGCGGCCGCACGCGCGCCGGTCGCGCTGCTTCAGCAGTTCAGGGCTTCGATCACCGCCGCAAAGCGCAGTGCCCGCGCGTCTTCGAAGCGCGGCGCCACCACTTGCAGGCCCACGGGCAGGCCGCGCACGGCGCCCGCCGGCACTGACACTG
>JBBRVT010000427.1:0-4010 GCA_038246615.1 Burkholderiales bacterium | reverse complement strand
TGCGCCGCCGAGGGCGGCAGCTGCGTGCTGCCCGGCGGCACCACCGCCACGGTGTACTACGGTGAGCAGGGCAGCTGGGCCGCCAGGACCGGCCAGACCGGCACGGTGGGCTGCACCAACGCCAACTTCGGTGACCCGCTGCCCGGCGTGCTGAAGCGGTGCTTCCACGTCGCCAGCAGTGCCACCAATGGGTCGGTGGGCGACTTCATCCCGCACCGCTTTGCGGTGGCCGCCAGCCATGCCTGCGGCACGTTCAGCTATGCCGGCCAGCCCGTCGCCACCACGGTGACGGCGCAGAACGCCAGCGGCGGCACCACCGCCAACTTCAACGGCAGCACCGCCACCACCACGCCCAGCTTTGCGCAGGCGGTGACGCTGGCCGACGCCAACGGCCTGGGGGTGGGCACGCTGGCGGGCAGCAGCATCGCAGCGGCCGCCTTCAGCGCCGGGGTGGCGAGTGCCACGCCCAGCTACAGCTTCACCAGCAAGACCACCGCGCCGCAGAGCCTGGTGCTGCGCGCCGGCAACGGTGGCAGCGGCACCAGTCTGATCAGCTCGCAGGGCCATGCCGAGCCCACGCTGCCGCTGCGCAGCGGCCGGCTGCGGCTGAGCAACGCCTTCGGCACGGCCACCGCAGCGCTGCAGGTGCCGGTGGTGGCCGAGCACTGGGGCGGCAGCGCCTGGCAGCTGAACAGCGCCGACAGCTGCACCGCGCTGGCCGCCGCCAGCGTGGCCCTGAGCAACCCGCGCAGCGCCGCCGGCAGCGCCAGCAGCGCCACCACCAGCGCCGGCGCACTGGCCATCAGCAGCGGCAGCGGCACGCTCACGCTGGCCGCGCCCAGCCCGGCGGGCAGCACGCTCAGCCTGGACCTGGCGCTCAACCTGGGCAGCACCGGCAGCGACCAGTCCTGCAACACCAGCCAACCGGCCACCACCGGCGCGGCCAGGGCCTGGCTGCGGGCGCAGAACGGCAGCTGCGCCGCCACCGCCGACCGCGACCCCGCCGCGCGCGCCAGCTTCGGCATCTTTGCGCCCGAGACCCGCAAGACCGTGCATGTGCGCGACCTCTACTGATCGGCCCGCGCGCGGCTGCACGCGGCCCGCCCGCCGGCGCACCCACGGCTTCACCATGGTCGAGCTGATCACCGTGCTGCTGCTGGTGGGCGTGCTGGCGGTGGTGGCCATGCCGCGGCTGGACGGCGCGATGGGCCTGCGCGGCACCGCCTGGCGCGACCAGGTGCTGGCCGGCGCCTTGCAGGCCCGCAGCCTGGCCAGCGGCCACCGCCGCCTGGTGTGCCTGACGGTGGCCACCGGTGAAGTGCGCCTGGCCATGGCCAGCGCCAACCCGGCGACCAGCTGCAACACCACCCTGCCCGGCCCGGATGGCGACGCCCGCTGGGCGGTGGACGCGCAGGCGCTGGCGGTGACGGTGAGCCCGGCCGGCACGCTGCACTTCCAGCCCGACGGCCGCATCACCAGCGACGGCGCCGGGCTGACCGCCGTCAACGCCAGCGTGGCCATCGTCGGCGAGACGGCGCTGCAGATCACCGGGGAGACCGGCCATGTGCGCTGAACGGCGTGCACCCGGTCGTTGGTGCTCCCCCCGGCGCGGCTTCACCCTGCCCGAGGCGCTGCTGGCCATCGTGGTCATCGCCGTGGGGCTGACCGGCGTGCTGGCGGCTTTCGGCAGCGTGACCCGCAACAGCGCCGACCCGGTGGTGCACAAGCAGATGGTCGCGGTGGCGCAGAAGCTGATGGAGGAGATCCAGCTCAAACCCTATGCGGTGGCGCCGCACACCGCGCCCGCCGGCTGCGCGCGCGACACCTACAACGACGTGCGCGACTACAACGGCTACAGCAGCACCGGCGTGTGCACCGTGGACGGCGTCGCCATCCCGGCGCTGGCCGGCCTGCGGGTGGGGGCCAGCGTGGCCAGCGGCACGCTGGGTGGTGTGGCCGCAGCGCTGAAGATCACCGTCACCGTGCAGCACAGCGGCCAGACGCTGACGCTGGTGGGCTGGCGCACGGACTACGCGTCATGAGCGGCAGCATCAGCCCTGAACGCCGCCCCGCACACCGCCGCGCCCGCGGCTTCACGCTGGTGGAGCTGATCGTCACGCTGGTGCTGTTCGGCCTGATGTCGGCCACGCTGGTGGTGTTTCTGCGGCCGGCCATCGACAGCTGGCTGGCAGTGCGCACCCGCGCCGCGCTGGCCGCCGATGCCGACCATGCGCTGCGCCGCATGCTGCGCGACGTGCGCAACGCAGTGCCCAACTCCATCCGCACGCCCGGCAGCCAGTGCTTCGAGCTGGTGCCCACCGGCGGTGGCGGGCGCTACCGCATGGCGGCCGATTTCGTCACCGCCGGCAGTGCAGCGGCCGACCCGCAGGCCGCCACCACGCAGTTCGACGTCTACAACAGCCTGCTGCCGCCGCCGGCCGTGGGCGACTGGGTGGTGGTCGACAACCAGAATCCCGGCGACGTGTACAGCGGCGCCAACCGCAGCGCCATCACCGCGCTGTCCACCCCTGCGGCGGCACACGGCCAGCACCGGCTGGGCATCAATGCGCTGCAGTTTCCGCTGGGCTACGACGGTGGCCGCTTCAACTGGGTGCCCAACAGCCAGCAGGCGGTGTTCTACGTCTGCAGCGGCGCCAGCACCACGCTGGATGGCGCTGGCAACGCGCCGGGCGTGCTGGTCCGGTTGAAGAACTACGGCTTCAACGCCAGCGCACCGGCCAGTTGCCCCACAGCGGCCGGCGCCGACGTGCTGGCCACCGGCGTGCGCAGCTGCCGCTTCCTGTACAGCGCCAACCAGGGCGCGACGCAGCAGAGCGGCTTCGTCTCGCTGCAGGTCGAGCTGACGCGCAACAACGAGACCGCCAGCCTGGTGCTGGGTGCGCACGTGAGCAACGTGCCGTGAGCCATCAGCCATGTTGCGTGAGCAAGCTGCCATGACGCACCGCCCGACCCTTGCGGCGCCACCGCACGGCCTGGGCGCCGTCGCGGTGATCGTGGTGCTGGTGCTGCTGGCCGCAGTGGCCGCAGCGGTGGTGCGCTTCGGCCAGCAGGGCCAGACCATGGTGCAGCAGGACGTGCAGGGCCTGCGCGCCAGCGCCGCCGCGCGCGCCGGCATCGAGTGGGGCCTGTTCCAGGCACTGAAAGGCAACTGGACAGCCTGCAGCAACACCAGCCAGACGCTGGACCTGTCGGCAGACGGCGGCATGCGGGTGACGGTGCGCTGCAACTCCAGCACCTACAACGAAGGCAAGAACAGCAGCGGCGCCGACCAGAGCGTGCGCATGTTCACCATCGACGCGGTGGCCTGCAACAGCAGCAGCGCCTGCCCCGACGCCAGCGCTGCCGTGCGCAGCAGCTATGTCGAAGTGCGGCGGCAGGTGCAGGCGGTGAACTGACCGAGGCCCACTGCACCTGCGGCGTGCTGACCTCCGGCACGGTGACGACGGTGCCAGGGTGGCGGCTGCGGCCGGGTCGGCTTGACCGGGCGATCGTATGACGTTGTAATACACGGATTGTGCCAATGGAGGATCCGCGATGTCTGCCGTGCTCACCGTGCGCTTGAACGACAACGAGGCATCTGCCCTCGACCGCCTGGTGCAGGCCACCGGCAAGAGCCGCAGCGACTTGGTGCGGGACGCGCTGCGCGCGCAAGCATTGCGCGAGACGCTTCGTTTGTTGCATGAAGACCTGGGTCCGCAGGCACGCGCCGCCGGCTGGCTGACGGAGGACGACATCCTGCACGACGTGTCCTGATCGGCAAGAAAGCAGCCGTGCGGGTCTTCCTCGACACCAACGTCTGGCTGTCGGCCGTCGTGTTCCCCGGCCTGTGCGCTGAGCTGCTGCTGGAATTGGACAGCCGCGGCCATACGCTGCTGACCTGCGCGCTGGTGCGCGCCGAGACGCACGCGGTGTTGCGGCGCAAGTTCGCGCGCCATGCGGCGGCATCGGACCGCTTCGACACGCTGTGGGCCTGCGCAGTGTGCGTGCCG
>JBBRVT010000426.1:0-4013 GCA_038246615.1 Burkholderiales bacterium | reverse complement strand
GTGTTGCTCCGAGAACGGGATGCGCTTCTTGATCATGGCCGACAGACTACCGCCCGGGGCGCCGCCTGAAGCGCCGAACTGGCGGCCCGGGCCGAGGCAGTAGCCGCGCCGCCGGGCTAAAGCGGGCATTTGTCACGCGCATGAGGAAACGCCGGGCCGCCCCAAGTTTTCTCATCCCAGTCGGGAGGCCTGACGCGAAGCGGCAGGTCTGGGGGCGCTTCCAGCCGGCCGGCCGGTCAGAAGGCGATGCGCACGCTGCCTTGCAGGGCCCGTGCACCGGCGGGTGCCAGCGCGCGTGCGGTGCGCAGGGCGCTGGCGTTGTAGGCCAGCGCATCGCCCAGGTTGGTCAGCTTGAGCGTCCACAGCGCGTCGGTGCCGCTGCCCAGGCGCTGCAGCCAGCTGGCCCACAAGTCCAGCGTGGTCCAGCCAGGGGTGGCCACGTCGTTGGCGGGCACGCGGTCCTGGCGCGCGGCGTGGCGCAGTTGCACGCCGGCGCGCCAGGCGCCCCGCGCCGCGTCCAGCCCGGCCTGCAGGCGCAGCGGGGCGATGCGCGGCAGCGGCTGGCCACTGCTGCGGTTGTCGCCTCGCACCCAGTCCAGCCCGGCGCTGGCCTCCAGTGCCCAGCCCGCCAGCCAGGCACCACTCTCCAGCTTGCTGCGGGCCTCGATCTCGCCGCCGGCCAGCCGGGCCGGCACGCCGCTGAAGCGGTAGACCGGCACGTCGCTCAGGCTGCCATCCTCGCCCGCCACGGGCACGCTGGCGCCGGTGGCGTCCAGCGCGATGTAGTTGGCAAAGCGGGTGTGCCACAGGGCCGCGCGCAGGCTGTGGCCGGCCTGCTGCCACTGCAGGCCCAGTTCCAGGTGCCGGCTGCGTTCCAGCCGCTGGTCCGTGTCGCCCTGCTCGTAGGCGCCGGTGGCCACATGCAGGCCGTTGGCGAACAGCTCGTAGTAGGCCGGTGCCCGCTGGGTGCTGCCCCAGGCGGCCGAGGCCCGCCAGCCGCTGGTGCCCAGCGGCGCCAGCAGGCCCAGCGACAGACTGCGCGGCCGGAAGCTGCGCGACAGCGCCGGGCCGAACTTCGGCTCGGCGCTGTCGGCGGCGTCGCCGTCGCTGTGCATTGTCGCCGTCTCCAGCCGCAGGCCGGCCTGCAGCGTGGCCGCGCCCAGCGCCAGCTCCTGCAGCGTGAACAGCGCCTGGCTGCGGCTGCGGGTGCCGGGCACGAAGGCCTCCGCGCCAAGGGCCGAGAAGTCCAGGCCTTCCAGCTGCAGGCCCAGCACGCCGCGCAGCGTGCCGCCGGCCAGGGGCAGCGGCGCCTGGCTGGCCTGCAGCCGCAGTTCCTGCCCGGTGCTCTTGAAGGTGGTGCCCACCGCGCCGTCGCCTTCGAGTTCTTCATGCTGGTAGCGGGTGTGGCTGGCCTGCAGCGCCACGCTGCTGAACGGGCCGGCCAGGCCGCGCCGCTCGCCCGCCAGTTGCAGCCGGTCGCGTTGCAAGCGGATGCGCACGGCCGGGTCCACCGTCACGCCGTACTGGTTGCGCAGGCCGTCCACCGCAGCGCCGGCGTAGCCCTGGGCGTCGGCCCAGGACGTGCCCAGCGCTGCGGCTTCGCTGGCGCCGCTGCTGTTGGCCACGCGCCGGGTGCGCGGGCCGGGCAGGCCGTCCACGGGTGGGTTGAAGACGGGCGTGCGCAGGTCGTTGCTCAGGCGCCGTGCCACGTCGGCATGCCAGTTGAGCCCGCCGGCACCGGCTTCCAGCAGTGCGGCGCCGGCGGTCTCGCTGGCAGCGCCGCCCAGGCGCAGCTCGGCCCTGCCACCCAGCCGGCCCAGCGCGGCGCGGGGAATGCGGTTGTCGATCGCGTTGACCACCCCGCCGGTGGCGTTGCCGCCGTAGAGCAGGGCGGCCGGGCCGCGCAGCACTTCCAGCCGCTCGACCACCAGCGGGTCGACCGCGACCGCATGGTCGAAGCTGAGGTTGGATGCATCGGCCGAAGCGCCGCCGTTGTCCAGCAGGCGGATGCGGTCACCGTCCAGGCCACGGATCACCGGCCGGCTGGACTGCGGGCCGAAGCCGCTGGCAGCCACGCCGGGCAGGCCGTCGAGTGTCTCGCCGAGCGTGCCGCCGCGGCGCAGGGCCAGGCCGTCGCCGGCCAGCACGCTGCTGGGCGTGGCCAGGGCACCGCCCAGGGGGTTGCCGGTGATCACCACGGTGGCCGGCGCGCCGGCTTGCGCCGTGGCCAGGCTTGGCAGGCTGGCGGCCAGGGCCAGGCCGAGAAGGAAACAGCTGTGGCCGGGGCGGGCCCGGCGCGGCGCACGCGAGCGTGCGCCATGCAATGACGATGGCATGGAATGGTCCTGCAGAAAAGGCAAGGGCCCGGGCGCGGCATGCGCTTGCGGCATGCGGTTGCTGCACACCACAAGCGGCATGCGGGCGCAGCCCGGATGGGCTCAACAAGCGACAGGAAGCCCGGGCGGTCCGCGGGCGTGGTAAGGCGCCGGCGCGCGGCGCACCAGCGCCGTCCGGGGCGCAGCCAGCGGTGCGGCCAGCGGCGGGCGCTGCCCGCGCCAGGCCCACGCCGCCGGCAGGGCCACGCTGGCCAGCGCGGCCAGCACCAGGCAGACCTGACAAGCCGCGTCACCGTCACCGCCATGCCCATGCGCCGGGTGGTCGCCAGGCTGGCCGGCTGCGGCCAGCACGGCCGCAGCCGGCGTGGCTGGTTGCAGCAGGTGCTGCAGCAGATGCAGTGCACCCAGCTGCTGCGTGATCAGCAGCAGCAGCGAGAACGACAGCGAAAGCAGGCAACGGCGCATGGCGGCCGTGAGCATAGCCGCTGCGCCGGCGCTGCCAGGCTCAAGCCACCGGCAGCGGCAGGATCAGCTCAGGCCCTTCTGCAATGGACCGGCCCACCGCCCGCGCCACCGGCCAGGCCTGCATCGCGCCGGCGGGCAGGCCTTGCAGCAGCGGCGCCAGCGTCGTGGCGTCGGTGTTGCTGCGGTCCAGCCAGGCGGCCCAGTGCGCCGGCGGCAGCATCACCGGCATGCGGTCGTGGATCGGCGCCATCAGCGCATTGGCGGCGGTGGTGATGATGCAGCAGGTCAGCAGCCAGCCACCGGGCTCGGCGCCGTCGGCTGCCGGCGCGCGCCAGGCCTCGAACAGCCCTGCCATCGCAAAGAAGGGCGTACCCACCGGGCTGATGTAGTGCGGCTGCTTGGCCGGCTTGCCGTCCGGCCCGGTGACGGGCTGCCATTCATAGAAGCCGCTGGCCGGCAGGATGCAGCGCCGCCGCCGCACCGCCTGGCGGAACGACGGCTTGTCGGCCATGCCCTCGCTGCGCGCGTTGTTCAGCCTGGCGCCCAGGCTGGTGTCCTTGGCCCAGTGCGGCACCAGGCCCCAGCGCATGGTCTCGGCGATGCGCTCGCCCTCCTTGGTCTCGTAGACCACCGGCACGTCCGACTGCGGCGCGATGTTGAAGCGCCGGCCGAAAGGCTGGATGCGGGTGAGGCTGAAGCCCGAGACCAGGGTCTGCGGGTCGTAGGCGACGACATAGCGGCCACACATGGGGTTGCGGTTCGGGTTGGCTGGGTTGTGATGTTTGCACAGCCCACCCGTCCGGGGGAACCTGCGGCATCCCCCCGCCGTATCCCCCGCTGCATCCCCCACGCTTCCCACCCAACCCCTTCCGCCGGGTGATGGTGTCGCCGGCCGTGCCGGCCGACCATGGCCTCACCCCAGCCCACCGACCAGGAGCCGCCCATGACCCCCAATGCACCCGTCCGCCGCATCGTGCATGTCCGCATCGCCAAGGTGCCGCCTGCCGCGCCGGACGAGGCCGACGCCGATGTCGACGGGCCGGCGTGCGGCTGGTTCGACTCCAGCTTTGCCTTGCGCCAGGGCCTGGCGGTGCAGGAGCTGGGGCCGAGCGAACTGCCCGATGCCGACGGCACCCTGGCCGCGCTGTGGTTCGCGGCGCTGGCCACGCCGGCGGCGGCCGGCTCAGCCTGTCGGCAGTGACAGCGCCGGTG
>JBBRVT010000425.1:0-4016 GCA_038246615.1 Burkholderiales bacterium | reverse complement strand
TTTCTCGCCATGGGTCTGGGACTGAACCCGAGCGAAGTTCCATCGCCGCTGATCGGCAAACCCGCGCCCGCCTTTGCGCTGCCGCAACTGGTAGACGGCACCGTCACCGGCACCAGCACCAGCTCGAACACGACCGCGAGCACGAACACGAGCACGAGCACCGGCCAGCCCCTGAGTCGTGAAGACCTGCTGGGCAAGGTGTGGATGCTCAACGTCTGGGCGTCCTGGTGTGCGCCTTGCCGTGAAGAGCACCCCCTGGTGGTCGACATCGCCCAGCGCAAACTGGTGCCCGTGTACGGCCTGAACTACAAGGACGCACCGGCCGCCGCGACGCAGTGGCTGCGTCAGTTGGGCAACCCCTACACCGGCGTCCTGGTCGATGCAGACGGCCGCGTCGGCATCGACTTCGGTGTTTATGGCGTGCCGGAAACCTTCATCATCGACCGGCAGGGCATCGTGCGCTTCAAGCATGTCGGCCCGCTGAATGCCGGTGTGGTGCGCGACAAGATCGAACCTTTGCTGAGAACCCTGAATGCACCCGGCTGATCGCACCTTCCACCGTTGGGCCCTGACGCTGTTGGCTGCCTGGGTGCTCTTGATGGCGCCCGCCCTGGCGCCTGCCTTGGCACGTGAGGCTGCGCCGGCCAGTGCCGACCCGGTCCTCGAGAACCGTGTCATGCGGCTGTCTGGCGAACTGCGCTGCCTGGTGTGCCAGAACGAAACCATCGCGGCGTCGCACGCCGACCTGGCCGTGGACCTGCGCAACCAGGTGCGCGAGATGCTGCGCGAAGGCCAGAGCGAAGCCGATGTGACCCGTTACATGACCGAGCGTTATGGCGACTTCATCCTGTACCGCCCGCCGGTCAAATCCACCACCGTGGTGCTGTGGTACGGCCCGGCGGTGCTGCTGGTGGCGGGTCTGGGCGGGCTGTGGTGGATCCTGCGCCGGCGCAACCGTCTGGCAGACGACCAGTTCGACGACGATGAGCCTGCTGCGGCGCCCGACGGCAGCGTGCGGGCCGACCATCTTCAAGGCCGACGATGAGCGATGTGATCGCCTCGCTGCGCAAGCAGTTGCAGCAACTCAAGGCGCAGCACGAACAGGGCAAGCTGGACGCTGCCGCCTACGCCGCCGCCGCCGCTCCACTGGAGCGCCAGTTGATCGACCAGATGGTCGCCACACCGGCATCTGCCGCACCTGGCGCCCAGCTCGGACGGCCCTCCAAGGGCTTGGTGCTGGGTTTGTGCACCGCTGTGGTCGCCGTGGCCTTGGCCGGCTATGGCTACACCGGTTCACCCGGCATGACGGTGCTGGACCCGCAGGCCATGACCGCTGGCGCGCAGGCTGCCGCGCAGGCTGCCGCTGGCGCATCGGAAGGTGACGACGTGCAGCGCTTTGCCCAAGTCGTCGAGCAGCTTGCGCAGCGTCTGAAAGACCAGCCCGACAACGCCGAAGGCTGGGCGATGCTGGCGCGCTCCTACGCCCGGCTCGATAGCCACGCGCAAGCCCTGCCGGCGTATGAACAGGCGATCAGGCTCAACCCGAAAGATGCGTCGTTGCATGCCGACATGGCAGACACGGTGGCAGTGCAGAACAACGGCGACCTCGAAGGCCGGCCGCTGCAGCTTCTGGAGCAGGCGCTCAAGCTGGACCCTGACAACGCCAAGGCACTGGCCTTGATCGGCACGGCTGCCTTCAACCGAAAGGACTATCGGCTGGCTGTCAGCCACTGGGAAAAGCTGCAGTCGCTGACACCGGGCGACAGCGCCCTGGTGCCGCAGCTGCAGGGCAGCATTGCGCAGGCGCGTTCGATGGCGGGCATGCCTGTGGTTGCCGGCGCCGCAGCCGGAGCCGCAGCCGCAGCCGCACCCGCCGCACCGTCGGCAATGGCCGCCAGCGCCGTGGCCAGACTCAGCGGCACGGTGCGCCTGTCACCGGCCCTGGCCGCCCAGGCCGGGCCCGACGACACGGTGTTCATCTTCGCCCGCCCGGCAGAAGGGGCCCGCATGCCGGTGGCCATCCTGCGCAAGCAGGTCAAGGACCTGCCGCTCAACTTCAGCCTGGACGACACGCTGGCCATGGCGCCTCAAGCACGGCTGTCGCTGCATCCGCAAGTGGTGGTCAGCGCGCGCATCAGCAAGAGTGGCCAGGCCGTACCGACCGCGGGCGACCTGATGGGCCAGTCGGCCGTGGTGGCCAACACCGCCAGCGGGCTGGCGATTGAAATCAACGAGGTCGTCAAGCCCTGACGTCGGGCGCCCTGCGGCCGGATGGCAGCACCGTGGTGCCAGCCGTCAGGCCGCTGCCGGTACCGGCGTGCGGATCAGGTGGTCGAAGGCGCTCAGCGCCGCCTTCGACCCCTCGCCGGTGGCGATGATGATCTGCTTGTACGGCACCGTGGTGACGTCGCCTGCGGCAAAGATGCCCGGCACGCTGGTGTGGCACCTGGCGTCGATGATCACTTCACCAAAACGGCTCAACTCCACCGTGCCCTTGAGGAACTCGGTGTTGGGCACCAGGCCGATCTGCACGAACACGCCGGCCAGTGGCAGGTCGTGCTTGGCGCCGGAGACCCGGTCGGTGTAGTGCAGGCCGGACATCCGCTGGCCGTCACCGGTCACCTCGGTGGTCTGGGCGTTCAGGTGGATGGTCACGTTGGACAGGCTCTTGAGCCTGTCCACCAGCACCTGGTCGGCCTTGAGCTGGTCGGCAAACTCCAGCAGCGTCACGCTCTTGACCACACCAGCCAGATCGATGGCGGCCTCCACGCCGGAATTGCCGCCGCCGATCACCGCCACGTCCTTGCCCTTGAACAGCGGGCCGTCGCAGTGCGGGCAGTAGGCCACGCCCTTGTTGCGGTAGGCGTCCTCGCCGGGCACGTTCATCGGGCGCCAGCGCGCGCCGGTGGCCACGATCACGCTGCGGGCCTTCAGTTGCGCGCCGTTGTCCAGCGTGACGGTGGCGTGGCCGCCAGGCGCGGCCGCCGGCTCCACCTTGGCCACGCGCTGCAGCGCCATGATGTCCACGCCGTACTGGCGCACATGCGCTTCCAGCGCAGCGGCGAACTTCGGCCCGTCGGTCTCCTGCACGGAGATGAAGTTCTCGATGCCCAGCGTGTCCATGGTCTGGCCGCCGAAGCGCTCGGCCACGATGCCGGTGCGGATGCCCTTGCGCGCCGCATACACCGCCGCCGCCGCGCCCGCCGGGCCGCCGCCGATGATCAGCACCTCGTAGGGCGCGCGCTGGTCGAGCTTGGCTGCCTCGCGCCTGGCCGCGCCGGTGTCGATCTTGGCCAGGATCTCGCCCAGTTCCATGCGGCCGTTGCCGAACGGCTGGCCGTTCAGGAAGACGCTGGGCACGGCCATGATCTGCCTGGCCTCCACCTCCTGCTGGAACAGCCCGCCGTCGATGGCCACGGCGCGCACCCGCGGGTTGAACACCGCCATCAGGTGCATCGCCTGCACCACATCCGGGCAGTTGTGGCAGGTCAGGCTCATCCAGGTGTCGAAGGCGAAGTCGCCGTCCAGCGCCTGGATCTGCTGCAGCACCTCGGGCTCCACCTTGGGCGGGTGGCCGCCGGCCCACAGCAGCGCCAGCAGCAGCGAGGTGAATTCATGGCCCATCGGCACGGCGGCAAAGTGCACGCCCATGTCATGGCCCACGCGGGTGATCTGGAACGAGGGGCGCCGCTCGAAGTTGCCGTCCAGGCGCAGGCCGATCTTGGCGGGCGCCACCGCCGCCACCTCGGTGAGCAGTTCGCGGATCTCCTGCGCGCCCTGGGACCCGTCCAGGCTGGCGATCAGGGTGATCGGCTGGGTGATGCGCTCGAAGTAGCTGGCGAGCTGGGCCTTGATGCTGTCGTCCAACATGGCGGTGTCCTTTGGCGGCGGAGGTGAATGGGCGGAGTCGGTCCGACCCCGTTGGCAACCTCCGGCGGCAGGCCGCAGTGGAAGTTCTCAGCGGGGCCTGAGCAGGGTGTCAGGCCGGGAAAACGGGGCAGGCCGGCGGCCCACCC
>JBBRVT010000424.1:0-4027 GCA_038246615.1 Burkholderiales bacterium | reverse complement strand
CTCCAAGCAGCCGGCGGCGCCGTCGGGCGGCGGCGGGCTGGTGTCGACCATGGCCGACTACCTGCGCTTCTGCGAGATGCTGCGCTGCGGTGGTGCGCTGGACGGCGTGCGCCTGCTCGGCCCCAAGACCCTGCAATTGATGCGCAGCAACCACCTGCCCGGCGGCCAGGACCTGGCCGACGTGTCGGTGTCGATGTTCTCCGAGGCGCTGTACCAAGGCATCGGTTTCGGCCTGGGCTTTGCGATGACCACCGACGTCGCCAAGACCGGCATCGCCGGCAGCCTGGGTGAATACTGGTGGGGCGGCATGGCCAGCACCGCGTTCTGGATCGACCCGGTGGAAGACCTGAGCGTGGTCTTCCTCACCCAGCTGATCCCGTCCAGCCTGTACCCGATCCGCCGGGAACTGCGCACCCTGGTGAACGCGGCCATCGTCGACAGCAAGGCTTGAGCGCCGCCGCGTCCACAGCGGCTGCGGCCGACCCGCAAGCCGCACGCACCGCCCGCCTGGCCCTGGCCGCCGCCGCGCTGGCCGCCGCCTGCTTCATCGGCATGGACGGCACCGCCAAGCTGCTGGGTGAGCGCTACGACACGGCGCAGGTCACCTTCCTGCGCTTTGTCAGCGGCGCGTTCTTCGCGGTGCCGCTGTGGCTGTGGCACCGCACGCCGATGCCGGCGCGGCCGCAGTGGCGCTGGCATGCGCTGCGCAGCGTGCTGCTGCTGGTGGCGCTGCTGGGCTGGTTCTACAGCCTGCAGCAGCTGCCGCTGGTGCAGGCGGTGGGCGTGGGCTACACCGCGCCGCTGTTCATCTCGGTGCTGGCGATCTGGCTGCTGCGCGAGCGGCCGTCGCGCTGGATCTGGGCGGCGCTGGGCATGGGCGCGCTGGGCGTGGGCGTGGCGCTGTGGCCCGAGCTGCAGGCCACCCACGCCCCCGGCAGCAGCGAGCGCCTCTGGGGCATCGCGGCGGCGGGCTTGTCGGCCGTCAGCTATGCCGGCGTGGTGGTGCTGGCGCGCCACCAGGCCCAGCATGACAAGCTGTGGACCATCCTGCTGGTGCAGAACCTGCTGCCGGTGCTGCTGCTGGCCCTGCCGATGCTGTGGCTGTGGCAGCCGATGGCCCTGGCCGACCTGCCCATCCTGCTGCTGATGGGTGCGCTGGCCACCGGCGGCCTGCTGTGCATCACCTGGGCCTTCTCGCACATCGAGGCCAGCCGCGCCGCGCCGGTCGAATACACCGGCCTGCTGTGGGCCGGCCTGCTGGGCTACCTGGTGTTCGGCGAGCTGCCCACGGTGTGGAGCCTGAGCTCGGCCGCGCTGATCACGCTGGGCTGCCTGCTGCTGATCCGCCGGTGACACCGGCGCTGCGGGCCGTCCCGCATGGACAGCCCGGCCGCCGGCGCTGAAGATGGCTGGTCCATTGCCGAGAAAGCCCGCCATGACCGACCTGCACTTCGACAGCGCCAGCCAGCTGGCCCGGCGCGTCCGCGACCATGAAACCAGCGCGCGTGACCTGCTCGAACATTTCCTGGCCCGGGTCGACCGCCTGAACCCGGCCATCAACGCGGTGGTGGTGCAAGACCGCGCCGGTGCCCGTGCCTCGGCCGACGCGGCCGACGCCGCACAGGCGCGGGGTGACGCCATGGGCCCGCTGCACGGCGTGCCGATGACGGTCAAGGAGAGCTACGACCTGGCCGGCACCGCCACCACCTGGGGCATCCCAGAGCTGCGCGACAACACCATGCACACCGACGCACTGGCGGTGCAGCGGCTCAAGGCCGCCGGCGCGGTGGTGTTCGGCAAGACCAATGTGCCGATCCGCCTGGCCGACTTCCAGAGCTACAACGCCATCTACGGCACCACGCAGAACCCGTGGAACGCCGGCGTCACGCCGGGCGGGTCGTCGGGCGGCTCGGCGGCTGCGCTGGCCGCCGGCCTCACCGGGCTGGAGATCGGCAGCGACATCGGCGGCAGCATCCGCAACCCGGCGCACTTCTGCGGCGTGTTCGGCCTGAAGCCCACCTGGAACCTGCTGCCGATGCGCGGCCATGCACTGGGCGGCGTGCTGACGCCCACCGACATCTCGGTGATCGGGCCGCTGGCCCGGTCGGCGCACGACCTGGAAACCGTGCTGCAGCTGTTGTCGGTGCCCGACGAGATCGAGGCGCGCGGGCTGCGGGTCGGCCTGCCGGCGCTGACCGAGCCGACCCATGCGCTGCGGGTGGCGGTGTGGCGCAACGACGCGCTGTGCCCCGTGTCGGCCGCCGTGCAGGCGCGGGTCGACGCCGTGGCCCAGGCGCTGGCCGGGCAGGGCGCCCAGGTGGACGACACCGCCCGCCCCGGCTTCGACGCAGAGCACAGCCACGCGGTGTTCCAGGGCCTGCTGCAGGCGGCGCTGAGCGCGCGCTTCCCCGATGCCGAGTTTGCGCAGATGGTGGCCCAGGCCGACGCGCTGGCCAGCGCCGACCACGGCCCGGCCGCCCAGGTGCTGCGCGCCCAGACCATGCGGGCGCGCGACTGGCAGCGCCTGAACGAAGCCCGCACCCGCATCCGCTGGGCCTGGCACCGCTTCTTCCAGCAGGTGGACGTGCTGATCGCGCCGGTGATGTCGACCACCGCCTTCGCCCACGACCACGCACCGTTCGGCCAGCGCAGCATCCAGGTCGACGGCCAGCCGCTGCCGTATTTCAGCCAGATCTTCTGGGCCGGCCTGGCCGGCGTGGCGCAGCTGCCGGCGGTGGTGGTGCCGGGCGGCCTGGCCGCTGACGGCCTGCCGGTGGGCGTGCAGCTGATCGGCCCGGCCTACGGCGACCTGCGCCTGGTGCAGCTGGCGCAGCGGCTGGAAGCACTGGGCTTCGGCTTCACGCCGCCGCCAGGCATGGGCTGACGTCCACCAACCCCGCCGCCCGGGCCGCAGCGGGCGCAACCGCCGGCCGGATGTCGTCAGTCCGGAAGAGGACGCCTCCACCGCGTTGCGGATCGCCGCCGGCAGCCCGGCTGCCTAGAGTGGTGTCTTCCACTGCAGGAGACACCCATGCCCACCATCGACACCCTTGCCACCGGCCTGGCCGGGGCCATCGGCAGCCACTTCCACGGCGCCAGCAACCGGCTGTACTTCGTGGAGTACGGCGGCAAGCTGTCCAGCTACGACTTGGTGCGCCAGCCAGCGGCCTTGGTTCTGAGCAATGCCGCCCGCACCCTCAAGGGCACCTGGCTGATGGACCTGGACACCGGCACCATGGTGGCCGGGGTGGCGCCGGCCGACATCTGGTGGGAGCAGATCGACGCGGTGCGCCGGCGCATGGCGCCACGCAACGGCGCGCGCATCGCCTTCCTGGGCGTGATGGGCACGGCGCAGTTCAACGCACTCGGCGCCACCCATCTGCAGGCGCTGAGCTACGGCAGCGCACCCATCGTCGGCGACAACAACGCCGGCAACCAGCTGGTGCCCGGCGCGGTGTTCGCCGTCACCACCAACGCCGGCAATGTCAGCAAGGTGCGGGTGACGGCCTATGGCTACGACATCAAGCTGCGCATCACCACCTGGCGGCTGACGCCGGCCTACCGGGTGCTGGGCACCGGCTACCTGGAGCCCCAAGACGTGAAGGTCAGCGCCAACGGCCAATGGGCCTGGATCACCGAGCGCGGCGGCCGGCTGCTGAGGGTGGCGCTGGTCGCCACGGCGGCGCCCAACCGCGCGATGGCGGCGGTGGTGGCCAGCGGCCTGGCCATGCCGCACCAGATCTCGCTGCATGAAGACCGCGGCATCGCCTACGTGGTCGAGTTCGGCACGCCCGCCCACCTGGTGCGCATCGACCTGGCCAGCGGCAGCAAGACCAACATCGGCTTCGGGCTGGAGCGTGCCATCGGCCTGCTGATCACCAGCGACCACAAGCACGCCTATGTCAGCGAGCAGGCGGCCAGCGGCGGCCGGGTGCGGCGCATCAGCCTGGACAGCGGCACCGCCGAGGCGGTGGCCAGCGGCTTCACCGCGCCGTTCATGCTGGCCTTCAACGACGCGTCGGAATCG
>JBBRVT010000423.1:0-4057 GCA_038246615.1 Burkholderiales bacterium | reverse complement strand
GCCAACGTGGCGGGCATGGGGCCGTTCTCGGCCGACCGCACCATCCGCGAGTACGCTGCACAGATCTGGCACGTGGCGCCGCAGGCCTGATTGCCCGCGCCACCGCCACCGCACCCACCCGCCAGATGCCCAGCGCCGCCGATTTCGACCTGCTCTGCCAGGGCCGCCATGGCGACCCGTTCGCCCTGCTCGGCCCGCACCGCAATGACGCCGGCGGGCTGACGGTGCGCGCCTTGCTGCCCGGCGCCCAGGCGGTGGCGGTGCTGGACGCGGCCACCGACAAACTGCTGGGCCACCTGCAGCAGGTGCATGCCGACGGCCTGTGGGCCGGGCCGGCAGCGCTGTCGGCGGGCACTGCCACCGCCTACCGGCTGAAAGTCACCTGGGCCGACGGCACGGTGCAGCTGGCAGACGACCCCTACCGCTTCGGCCCGCTGCTGGGCGAGCTGGACGCCTGGCTGCTGGCCGAGGGCACGCACCTGCGGCCGTTCGAGGTGCTGGGCGCCACGCCGCGGGTGCACGGCGGTGTGCAGGGCACCGGCTTTGCGGTCTGGGCGCCCAACGCCAGCCGCGTCAGCGTGGTGGGTGACTTCAACCTGTGGGACGGCCGCCGCCACCCGATGCGGCTGCGCCGCGAGTGCGGCGTGTGGGAGCTGTTCATCCCCGGCGTGGGCGCAGGCGCGCGCTACAAGTACGAGTTGCTCGGCCCGCAGGGCCAGTTGCTGCCGCAGAAGTCCGACCCGATGGGCCGCGCGGCCGAACTTCGGCCGGCCACCGCCAGCGTGGTGGCCGCCATGCCGGCCGAGGTGCCGGCCAGCGCCAGCCGCCAGGCCGCCAATGCGCTGGACGCGCCGATCAGCATCTACGAGGTACACCCGGGCTCCTGGCGGCGCAAGCCCGAAGAGGGCAACCGCTGGCTCACCTGGGACGAACTGGCCGCCGAACTGGTGCCCTACGCGGCCGGGCTGGGCTTCACCCACATCGAGCTGCTGCCGATCAGCGAGCACCCCTTCGACGGCAGCTGGGGCTACCAGCCGGTGGGGCTGTATGCGCCCACCGCACGCTTCAGCACGCCCGATGCACAAGGCCAGCGCTTCGGCGACGGCGCCGGTTTCAAGCGCTTCGTCGAGGCCACCCACGCCGCCGGCCTGGGTGTCATCCTCGACTGGGTGCCGGCGCACTTCCCGACCGACGCGCATGGCCTGGGCAACTTCGACGGCACCCATCTGTACGAGTACGCCGACCCGCGCGAGGGCTACCACCCCGACTGGAACACGCTGATCTGCAACCTGGGCCGCACGGAGGTGCGCAACTTCCTGATCGGCAATGCGCTGTACTGGCTGGAGCGCTTCGGCGTGGACGGCCTGCGGGTGGATGCGGTGGCATCGATGCTCTACCGCGACTACAGCCGCAAGCAAGGCGAGTGGATCCCCAACATGCACGGCGGGCGCGAGAACCTGGAGGCCATCAGCTTCCTGCAGCGGCTCAACGAGGTGGTGGGCGGCGAGCGGCCGCAGGCCATCACCCTGGCAGAAGAATCCACCGCCTTTCCGGCCGTCTCGCGACCCACCTACGCCGGCGGCCTGGGCTTCCACTACAAGTGGAACATGGGCTGGATGCACGACACCCTGGCCTACATGGCGCGCGACCCGGTGTACCGCAGCCACCACCACGGCGAGCTGAGCTTCGGCCTGGTGTATGCCTTCAACGAGAACTTCCTGCTGCCGCTCTCGCACGACGAAGTGGTGCACGGCAAGGGCAGCCTGATCGGCAAGATGCCGGGCGACAACTGGCAGCAGTTTGCCAACCTGCGCGCCTGCTACGGCTTCATGTGGGGCCACCCGGGCAAGAAGCTGCTGTTCATGGGCGGTGAATTCGCCCAGCGCCGCGAGTGGAACCACGACAGCAGCCTGGACTGGCACCTGCTGGCCCCCGGCGCCGACCCGGCCCATGCCGGCCTGCAGACGCTGGTGCGCGACCTGAACGCGCTGCACCAAACCCTGCCCGCGCTGCACCAGCGCGACTTCACGCCCGACGGATTCGAGTGGATCAGCCACGACGACGCGGCGCACAGCGTGCTGGCCTTCGTGCGCCACGGCCGGGACGGCAGCGCGCCGGTGCTGGTGGTCTGCAACTTCACCCCGCTGGTGCAGCACGGCTGGCGCGTGGGCGTGCCGCGCGCGGGCACCTGGGCCGAGCGGTTGAACACCGACAGCGCCCACTACGGCGGCAGCAACGCCGGCCTGCCGTTGGGCGCGGCACAGAGCGAGGCCATCGGCGCCCATGGCCGGCCGCAGTCGATCAACATCACCTTGCCGCCACTGGCCACGGTGTTCCTCGCATGGACCGCCTGAGCCCCGTGCCGCTGGTGCTGGAGCTGGTGCTGGAGACTGGCCAGCCCTGGCCGCTGGGTGTGCACTGGGACGGCCGGGGCCTGAACATCGCCGTGTCAAGCACCACGGCCCATGCCGTCGAGCTGTGCCTGTTCGACGCCACCGGCAAGCAGCAGACCCACCGCACCCGCCTGCCCGGCCACACGCTGGACGTGTGGCACGGCTACCTGCGCGCCGAGCCCGGCAGCACGCTGGGCCGGCCGGGGCAGTTGTACGGGCTGCGCGCCCATGGTCCCTGGCGGCCCGACCGCGGCCACCGCTTCAACCCACGCAAGTTGTTGCTCGACCCGTATGCGCGCCAGATCGTCGGCCAGTTCGACTGGGGCCCCGAACACTTCGGCCACGACGGCGACCACCCGCTGCAGCCCGATCCGCGCGACAACGCCGCCACCGCGCTGAAGGCGCGGGTGGTGCACGACCCCTTCGACTGGGGCGATGACCGGCCGCCGCGCACGCCACTGGCCGACACCGTGCTGTGCGAGCTGCATGTCAAGGGCTACACCGCGCTGCATCCCGGCGTGCCCGAGGCCCTGCGCGGCACCTACGCCGGCCTGGCCCAGCCGGCCGTGCTGCGCCAGCTGCAAGATCTGGGCATCACCGCAGTGAGCCTGCTGCCGGTGCACCACTGGCTGGACGAGCAGCGCCTGGTGGCCATGGGCCTGCGCAACCACTGGGGCTACAACACGCTGGGCTTCTTCTGCCCGGCGCCGCGCCTGGCAGCCGACCCGGCCGGTGCGCACACCGAGTTCCGCCAGATGGTGCGCAGCCTGCATGCCGCCAGCATCGAGGTGCTGCTGGACGTGGTCTTCAACCACACTGCCGAAAGCGACGAGCTTGGCCCCACGCTCAGCTGGCGTGGCCTGGACAACGCCGGCAGCTACCGTCTGCCGCCCGATCGGCGCGCCGCCTACGACAACTACAGCGGCTGCGGCAACACCGTGGACATGCGCCAGAACGCGATGCTGCGCCTGGTGCTCGACAGCCTGCGTTTCTGGGTGACGGAGATGCATGTCGACGGCTTCCGCTTCGACCTGGCGCCGGTGCTGGGCCGCGGCCAGGGCGGCTTCGAGCGTGACGGCCCGTTCTTCCAGGCGATCGCGCAAGACCCGGTGCTGGCGCCGCTGCTGGCCAGCGGCAAGCTGATCGCCGAGCCCTGGGACCTGGGCCCCGGCGGCTACCAGGGGGGCAACTTCCCGCGTGGCTGGCTGGAATGGAACGACAGCTTCCGCGACACGGTGCGCGCCTTCTGGCTGGGCGGCGCCGTCACCCGCGGCCAGTTCGCCCAGGCGCTGGCAGGCTCGTCGCAGCGGCTGCAGGCGCGCCGGCGCCTGCCGGCGGAATCGGTCAACTACGTGATCTCGCATGACGGCTTCACGCTGCGCGACCTGGTCAGCCACGACTTCCGCCACAACCAGGCCAATGGCGAGCACAACCGCGACGGCCATGGCCACAACCTGAGCTGGAACTGCGGCATCGAGGGCGAGACCGACGACCCCGAGGTGCTGCGCCTGCGCGGCCGGCTGCAGCGCGCACTGCTCGCCACGTTGCTGCTGAGCCAGGGCACGCCGATGCTGGCCGCCGGCGACGAGGTCGGCCACACCCAGCAGGGCAACAACAACCCCTACTGCCAGGACAACGCCATCACCTGGATCGACTGGCAGCGG
>JBBRVT010000422.1:0-4059 GCA_038246615.1 Burkholderiales bacterium | reverse complement strand
TCTGATGGCGGCTTACCGCCACACCACCAAGAACCGCGCCGACATTGAAGCCAGCACCAACTGCGGCTGTTGCTACTGCATGCAGACCTTCCCGGCCGGCGAGATCGTGGCCTGGGCCGGGCTGGATTTCAGCCAGCTCGACAACCCCGACGCCGCCGACGCCGAAACCGCCGTCTGCCCGCGTTGCGGCAGCGAGGCGGTGCTGGGTGACAAGTCGGGCTTCGCCATCACGCCGCAATTCCTGGGGCAGATGAACGAGGCCTGGTTCCAGCGCACCATCGTGCGCCGGCCCGCGCCGAAGAAGTGAGAACGTTCGAGTCGATGAAGCGCTACGACCCGATTCCCAGCCGCCGCATTGCCTTCCTGGGCCTGGGCGTGATGGGCCACCCGATGGCTGGCCACCTGGCGGGTGCCGGCCACCAGGTCACCGTCTACAACCGCAGCGCCGCCAAGGCCCAGGCCTGGGTGGCTGAGTTCGGCGGCCAATCCTGCGGCCGGTCAGCCGCCACGCCGCGCGAGGCGGCGGCAGGCGCCGAATTCGTGTTCGCCTGCGTCGGCAATGACGACGACCTGCGCTCGGTGGTGCTCGGCCCGAGCGGCGCCTTCGCCGGCATGGCGCCGGGCGCGGTGTTCGTCGACCACACCACCGCGTCGGCCGAGGTGGCGCGCGAGCTGTACGCCGCCGCGCTGGCGCTGGGCCTGCAGTTCGTCGACGCGCCGGTCTCGGGCGGCCAGGCGGGCGCGGTCAATGGCCTGCTCACGGTGATGTGCGGCGGCGACGCCGAGCCGTTCGCCGCCATGCAGCCGGTGGCGCTGGCCTTTGCGCGCGCCGTCACCCTGGTGGGCGCACCCGGCGCGGGCCAGCTGGCCAAGATGGTCAACCAGATCTGCATCGCCGGCCTGGTGCAGGCGCTGTCCGAGGGCATCGCCTTCGGCCAGCAGGCCGGGCTGGACATGCAGCAGGTGCTCGATGTCATCGGCAAGGGTGCGGCGCAGAGCTGGCAGATGGACAACCGCGGCAAGACCATGGTGGACGGCCAGTTCCAGTTCGGCTTTGCGGTCGACTGGATGCGCAAGGACCTGGGCCTGGTGCTGGACGAGGCGCGCCGCAACGGCGCGCGGGTGCCGGTTACCGCGCTGGTCGACCAGTTCTATGCCGACGTGCAGGCCGCTGGCGGCAACCGCTTCGACACCAGCAGCCTGATCACCCGGCTGAAGTGACGGCGCCGCTGCGCGGCGGCGTCACTTGGCCTGCAAGGCGGCCAGTTCAGCCTCTGTGAGGATCTCGAACACCTTCACCACCTTGCCCACGCCGCTGGTGGCGCGCGCCAGCTCGGTGGCGCGGTTGCCCTCGCGCTCGGTGACACGGCCCATCAGGAAGATGCTGCCGCGCTCGGCCACCACCTTGAAGGCATTGGCCTGCAGATCCTTGGCGTCGATGAAGGCGGCCTTCACCTTGCTGCTGAGGATGGCGTCGTTGCTGCGCGCCGCCAGCGTGGTGCTGCCCATCACCGCCAGCTCGTTGACGGTGGCGCGCACATTCTCGATGCCGGCCACCGCTTGCTCGGCGGCCGCGCGGGCGGCCTGCGTGGGCACCTCGCCGGTGACGAGCACGGTGCGGTTGTAGCTGGTCACGCTGACGTTGGCGCCGCCGCCGGCGGCCTCGCGCACGCGGTTGATGGCCTTCAGCTCGATGGCCTGGTCTTCCAGCTGGGCGCCGCTGGTGCGGCGGTCGGTCATCGACAGCGCGGTGCCCACCATTGCCCCGCCCACCAGCAGTGGCGCGCAGGCGCCCAGCAGGGTGGCGGCGGTGACGGCTGCGGCCAGCACGGCCATGCGGGATGCAGCGAAGATGCTTTTGTGGGTCATGCGGGATCCTGTTCGCCCAGCAGTTGCAGATCGATCGCGTCGCACAGGCAGTGCAACACCAGCAGGTGCGTCTCCAGCACCCGCACACGGCGGTCGTGCGGCACGGCCACCAGCACGTCGGTTTCGCCCAGCGCGGCGCGCAGGGCGCCGCCGGTGCGGCCGGTCAGCGCGATCACGGTCATGTCCTGTCGTTGCGCCGCAGCCACCGCCGCCAGCAGCGCCGGGTGGTTGCCGTCGCCGTCGATCAGCAGCAGCAGATCGCCCGGCTGGCCGAGTGTCTCCACCTGGCGCGACAGCACGGTGTCGAAGCTGGCGCCCGGCAGCACCGCCATCGCCGACAGCGCCGGGCCGTCCACGCCCAGGGCCAGCGCGGCCAGGCCGGGGCGCTCGCGCTCGAAGCAGCCGATCAGCTCGGCGGCGACCAGCTGCGCCAGGCTGGCCGACGCGCCCAGCCCGGCCACCAGCACCCGCCCGCCGGAGGTGAGCCCGGCCACCAGCGCGGCCACGGCCTGCTCGATCGGACGGCCCAGCACCTCCGCCGCCTGGTACTTGAGGTCGGCGCTTTCGAAGAATTGCTGCTGGATACGTTGCTCGAGCATGGGGCCGCATGATAGGGCAGGGGGGGGTGATGCGGCCGGCCAGAGGCCTCAACCGGCGTCGAAGGCGCCCGGCAACCACTGCAGCGCGTCGCCGTCGATGGCCACCACGTCGAAACGGCAGGGCGGCAGCACCGCCAGGCCCAGCAGATAGTGCTGCGCGGCGCGCACGATGCGGCGCTGCTTGGCGGTGGACACGCTGCCGGCTGCACCACCGTGGCCCGCCGCGCCGCGGGTGCGCACTTCCACGAACACCAGGGTGCCGTCGGGCGCATGCAGGATCAGGTCGACCTCCGCGCCACGCTGGCGCGGGCCGCCGGCCAGCCGATAATTGCGCTGCACCAGCCGCAGGCCCTGTTGCTGCAGATAGGCCAGTGCACGGTCCTCGGCGGCATCGCCCACGGCCTTGGTGCTGGCGCCCGGCACCTTCCACCCGCCCCAGCCCCAACCCCAACCCTTGACCATCGCCTCTCCACTGCTGCAGCAGGCCGCCGCTGCCGCCACCAGCGGCCAGCAGCACCCGGCCGGGGCACTGTACGTGGTGGCCACGCCGATCGGCAACCTGGCCGACATCACGCTGCGCGCGGTGCATGTGCTGGGCCTGGTGGACGCGGTGGCCTGTGAAGACACCCGCGTCACCGGCCAGTTGCTGCGCCACCTGGGGCTGGACAAGCCGCTGATCGCGTTGCACCGGCACAACGAGGCCGGCGCCGCGCGCGGCGTGGTCGGGCGCCTGGCCCAGGGCCAGCGCGTGGCCTATGCCAGCGACGCCGGCACGCCGGCCATCAGCGACCCCGGCGCGGTGCTGGTGGCGGCAGTGGCTGCGGCCGGCCACCGCGTGCTGCCGATCCCCGGCGCCAGCAGCGCGGTGGCGGCGCTCAGCGCGGCGGGCGATGCGCTGGCGCAGGGCTTTGCCTTCATCGGCTTTGCGCCGGCCAAGGGCGCCGAGCGGCGTGTCTGGCTGCAGGCGGCCTGTGCGGCGTCGGGCTGCCAGGTGCTGTTCGAGGCGCCGCACCGCATCGCCACGCTGCTGGACAGCCTGGCCGACGCAGCGCCGCAGCGGCGGGTCACCCTGTGCCGGGAGCTGACCAAGCAGTTCGAGACCATTGCCACGCTGCCGGCCGGCGACCTGCCCGCCTGGCTGGCGGCCGATGCCAACCGCAGCCGCGGTGAATTCGTGCTGGTGCTGCATGCGCAGCCGGCGGTGGTGGCCGCCGATGACGGCCTGCCGGCCGAGGCCGAACGGCTGCTGGGCCCGCTGCTGCGCGACCTGCCGCTGAAGCAGGCGGTGGCGCTGGCGGCCGAGCTGAGCGGCGCACCGCGCAATGCGCTGTACCAGCGCGCGCTGGCCCTGCGTGCCGTGGCCGGGGCGGCCGATGCCGCCGGGGCGGCGCCGGACCTGCCGCCCGGCTGATCCGCCCGACGATCAGCGCGCTCACCAGGCCGATACCAACCCGATCAGCCGGCCCGGTCATCCGGCCCGGTCATCCGGCCCGATACGGCCCGATCAGCCGGCCCGCTGCGGCCGCACTTGGGCGTCGTGCTTCTGGCGGTGGATGCTGCGGCTGGCGTGGTGTTGCAGCCTGGCCAGGTG
>JBBRVT010000421.1:0-4066 GCA_038246615.1 Burkholderiales bacterium | reverse complement strand
GGCTGGGCTTGCGCGTGCGGGTGCTGGAGGCGGCCGACGACGTGGGCGGCACCTGGTACTGGAACCGCTACCCCGGCGCGCGCTGCGACATCCCCACCACCGACTACACCTTCAGCTTCGACCCCGATCTGGAGACCGCCTGGACCTGGTCGGAAAAGTACGCCACCCAGCCCGAGATCCTGCGCTATGCGCAGTTCGTCGCCGAGCGCTACGACCTGCGGCGCGACATCGACTTCAACACCCGGGTCGAGGCAGCGCACTGGGATGCCGCTGCCAACCAGTGGCGCATCCGCACCAGCACCGAAGCCTCCCTCAGCGCGCGCTTCTGCATCATGGCCAGCGGCTGCCTGTCGGTGCCCAAGGCGCCCGAGATCACGGGTGCCAGCCGCTTCCAGGGCGATGTGTACTTCACCAGCCGCTGGCCGCACCAGGGGGTGGATTTCACCGGCCAGCGGGTGGCGGTGATCGGCACCGGCTCGTCGGGCATCCAGTCGATCCCGCTGATCGCCGAGCAGGCAGCGCAGCTCACCGTGTTCCAGCGCACGCCCAATTACTCGATCCCGGCGGGCAACGGCCCGGTGGCGCCCGCGCGCCGCGCGCCGCTGGAGGCCGACCGCGCGGGCTACCGCCAGGCAGCAAAACTATCCCGCGCCGGCGTGCCGAACGAGCCCACCCAGATCTATGGCCGCTACAGCCAGCCTGCGCTGCAGGCCGAACGCTTCGAGGCGGCCTGGCAGACCGGCGAGCTGATCCCCATCCTGGGCGTGTTCGCCGACCAGATCCTGTTCCCCGACAGCAATGCCATCGTCGCCGGCAAGGTGCGCGAGAAGATCCGTGCAGTGGTGCAAGACCCCGAGACCGCCGAGCTGCTGTGCCCCAAGGACCACCACATCGGCACCAAGCGGCCCTGCCTGGACACCGGCTACTACCAGACCTTCAACCGGCCGAATGTGCGCCTGGTCGACCTGCGCACGCGGCCGATTGCCAGCATCACCGAAACCGGCATCGACCTGGCCGACGAGACCATGGCCTTCGATGCGATCGTCTACGCCACCGGCTTCGACGCGATGACCGGCGCCATCGTCGCGGTCGACATCACCGGCCGCGACGGCATCACGTTGAAGCAGAAATGGGCCGCCGGCCCGATCACCTACCTGGGCCTGATGTCTGCGGGCTTCCCCAACTTCTTCACCATCACCGGGCCGGGCAGCCCGTCGGTGCTGTCGAACATGATGGTGTCGATCGAGCAGCATGTGGACTGGGTCAGCGATTGCCTCGTCCGCCTGCGCGCCGACGGCCTGACCACCATCGAGCCCACGCCCGCGGCCGAGGCCGCCTGGATGGTGCACAGCAACGACTGCGCCGCGATCACGCTGTTTCCCAGTGCCGACAGCTGGTACATGGGCGCCAACGTGCCGGGCAAGCCCCGCGTGTTCCTGCCCTATGTGGGCGGGGTGGACGCCTACCGCAAGGCCTGCGACGAGGTGGCGGTGCGCGGCGACCTGGGCCTGCACCGCAGCGGCCCGGCAGGTGAGCGCTGCAACGACGGCGTGGTGCGCCAGCTGCAGCCTGACGTGGGCATGGTGCTGGACATGCTGGCGGCGATGAACCTGCCCACCTTCAATTCGATGTCGGCCGAAGCTGCACGCGCCTTCATGGACCAGCTGAGCGCCGCCCGCCCGCCAGGCCCGGCGGTGGGCGAGACCCTGGACGGCACGCTGCCCGGCGCTTCATCAGGGTCAGGCCCGCTGAACTACCGGCTGTATCGCCCGGCCACGCCCGGCCCGCACCCGGTGGTGGTGTACTTCCACGGCGGCGGCTGGGTGCTGGGCAGCCACGACAGCGACGACCCGCTGTGCCGTGACCTGTGCCGGCGCAGCGGCTGTCTGATCGTGTCGGTCGACTACCGGCACGCGCCGGAGGCACGCTTCCCGGCGGCGGCCGACGACGGCTCGGCGGCGGTGCGCTGGGTGTCGGCGCACCTGGCCGACCTGGGCGGCGCACCCGGCCCGGTGGCCGTGGCCGGCTGGAGCGCCGGCGCCAATGTGGCTGCCGTCACCTGCCAGCAGCTGCGCGACAACGGCGGCCCGGCCATCGCCGGCCAGCTGCTGCTGACCCCGGTGACCGACTGCGACATGGCCACGCCGTCCTACCAGGACAACGCCGAAGGCTATGTGCTGACCGCGCCGCTGATGCAGTGGTTCTGGGACCACTACGCCGACCCGGCAGACCGCGCCCACCCCAAGGCGTCGCCGTTGCGCGCCGCCAGCCTGGCCAACCTGCCACCGGCCTGCATCGTCACCTGCCAGTTCGACCCGCTGCGCGACGAGGGCGTGGCCTACGCCAAGGCGCTGGCGGCCGCCGGCAACCGGGTGCAGCACATCCCGGCGCGTGGCCACACCCACACCTCGCTGACCATGGTCGACGTGGTCGTCTCGGGCGAGCCGGTGCGCGCCGAGATGGCGGCCGCGCTGCACGGCTTCTTCCAACGTGTCGCTGTCGCGGCCTGACCCGCCCTGAACCCGGGATGACGATGCAACACACCGCTGACTTCACCGTCGACCAACTCGCCACCCTGGTGCCCGATGGCGCCAGCCTCACCCTGCACAAGGGCGACGAGCCCGATGTGCCGATGGCGCTGGGCATGGCGCTGATCCGGCGCGGCGTGCGCGGCCTGCACATCGTCACCCTGCCCACGGCCGCCTATCCGGCCAGCGGCATGCTGGTCGATCTGCTGATCGGCGCAGGCTGTGTGGCCAGCGTCGAGACCTCGGGCATCTCGCTGCATGAACTGGGCGCGGCACCGCGCTTCAGCGCGGCGGTGAAGGCCGGCACGCTGCAGGTGCTGGACGCCACCTGCCCGGCCGTCTATGCCGGCCTGCAGGCGGGGGCCAAGGGCCAGCCCTTTGCGCCACTGCGCGGGCTGATCGGCTCCGATGTGCTGCGCCACCGGCCCGACTACAAGACCATCCCCAACCCGATGGCGCCCGTCGGGACCGCGCCCGACCCCATCGTGGTGGTGCCTGCCATCAATGCCGACTTCGCACTGTTCCACGCCAGCCAGGCCGATGCCGAAGGCAATGTGTGGATCGGCCGCGACCGCGACCGCCTGCTGGCCGCCCATGCCGCCAACACCGTGCTGGTGACGGTGGATCGGCGCGTGCCCGGCAGCTTTTTCGACGACGAGGCGATGGCCTCCGGCACCATCCCTGCGGCCTACATCGACGCACTGGCGGTGGTGCCCGGCGGCTGCTGGCCGATGGGCCTGGACGGCCGCACCGACCTGGACGCGGTGCGCCGATACCAGCAGGCCGCCCGCAGCGACGCCGGCTTTGCCGACTACCTGCGCACGGAGGTCTTCGCCGCCGGGATGCCGGCATGACGCTGGAGGCCGGCGCGGCCCCCGGCCCCCCCACCGCGCAGCCACCCGCCCGCCCCGAGGAGCTGTACGCCAGCACCGTTGCCGACCTGCTGGGGGGCGTGCGGCAGGTGGCGGTGGGCATGCTCTCGCCGGTCCCGGGTGCCGGCGCGCTGCTTGCACGTGAACTGAGCGGCCAGGCGGGCAGCCCGCGCATGCGGGTGGCCATCCTCGGCAGCCGGCAGCACAACCGCTGGACCAACGGCGGCGCCGAGCTGTTCGACCTGGCCGGCCGCGGCGGCATCGACGCGTTCTTCCTGAGTGGTGGGCAGATCGACGGCCAGGCCAACATCAACCTGGTGGGCACCGGCGACTACCCGCACACCGACGTGCGCTGGTCGGGCTCGTTCGGCTCGGCCTATCTGTACTTCGTCGTGCCGCGGGTGGTTCTGTTCCGTTGGGAGCACAGCCGGCGCACCCTCGTGCGGCAGGTCGATTTCATCAGCGCCCCGGGCCGGTCGGAGCCCGGCGTGCACCGGCCCGGCGGGCCGACCGCGCTGCTGACCAACCTGTGCCTGTTCCGCTGGCAGCGTGATGCCGGCCGGTTTGCGCTGCAGAGCATCCACCCCGGCCACACCCTGGAAGAAGTGCGCGACCAGACCGGCTTCGACTTCGACCTGCCAGCCACCGCCGTGCCCGGCACGCCGG
>JBBRVT010000420.1:0-4068 GCA_038246615.1 Burkholderiales bacterium | reverse complement strand
CCTGGTGGGCGGCTTCCACGCCCTGGGCCAGCACCTGCAGCTTCCAGGCGTCGGTGTCGGTGTAGAAGGCATCGCGCACCTGGCGCTTGATCTGCGCGCGTTGCGCCGCGTTCGCCTGGGGGTGGTTCTCGGCCCACTGGTCGGCGCGCAGCGCGTCGAGAACATCGGTGATCGGCACCGTGCCGTATTCCAGTGCGATGCCGGTGTACTCGGCCTGCGGGCATTCCTGCGGCACGGCCGCCCACATCAGGCCGGTGAGCGGAGCCGAGATGGAACTGCCGTCGTAGATCGAGGTGATGGCGCGGCCGTCGGGCCCGCCCCACCAGGCGCGGGCGCGGGCGATGGCGGCTGCCTCGTCGGGGCCGGCGTAGATGCGCTCACCCACGCCGCTGGGCCCCAGGCCGGTGTGCAGGTCGATCCAGCCCAGGCGCGCGCAGCGCCGGGCCTGGTCGCGCAGCACCTGGCGCAGCGCCTGCTGGCTCCAGGTCGGGTTGTGGCCACCGAAGAACAGGCCCTCGGGGTGGTGGTACTGGCCGCCCGATACCGCCGCCTGCCAGGCCGGCAGGCCATGCTGGCCGATCCAGGCCAGCACCGCCTGCTGCACCGCCGGCGTGGGTGGCCACTCGGTGGGCACCAGCAGGTGGGCGATGGCGTCGTAGGCAGTGTTGCGCGGCAGTGGCTGGCTGAAATCCTGGAAGTTGCGGTTCAGGTCCACGTTCTCGTGCGTGGTGCGCCGCCACCACGAGAAGCCGTGGGGGTTCAGGCCGTGCAGGTAGACCAGGGCGACGCCGGCTGCATGGGCCGCGCGCCGCAGCGCCGCGTCGCCCAGCAGCGTGATCTGCACGCCCGAGCCGCAGTAGCCTTCCACGCCGTGGCAGGCCGAGCTGACCAGCAGCACCGCCGGTGCATCGGCCGGGCCGTCGCGCACCATGTCCAGTGCCAGGGTCTCGCCGTCGCGGCCCAGCAGCGGGTGCACATGCGGCTGGCTGTCGAGCCCCGCGGCCTCGGCCGCAGCCAGGAACTTGGCGCGCGCCTCGGCGTAACTTTGCGAGAAGTGGCTTGCTGACATCGCGGCCGGGCTCAACGCGGCGTGCTCAGCCACTGCTCGGCGATGCGCACCCAGGCGGTGGCACCCAGCGGAATCAGGTCGTCGTTGAAGTCGTACGACGGGTTGTGCAGCATGCACGGCCCCAGGCCGTGGCCGCCCTCGCGGTGGGCGCCGTCGCCGTTGCCGATCATGAAGTAGCAGCCGGGCTTTTCCTGCAGGTAGTAGCTGAAGTCTTCAGCGCCCATGGTCGGCTCGAAGGGCAGCACGTTCTCGGCGCCCACCACCTCGGCCAGCGTCTTGGCGGCAAACGCGGTCTCGGCTTCGTGGTTGATGGTGGGTGGGTAGTTGCGCCGGAAGCTGAAGGTGCAGCTGCAGTCGTAGGCCGCTGCGGTGGACTCGGCCATCGTCTGCATGCGCTGCTCGATCAGGTCGAGCAGCTCGGTGGTGAAGGTGCGCACCGTGCCCTGCATCTCGCACAGCTCGGGGATGACGTTGGTGGCCTCGCCGGTGTGGATCATCGTCACCGAGATCACGCCGGTGTCGATCGGCTTCATGTTGCGCGAGATGATGGTCTGGAAGCCCTGCACCAGCGCGGCAGCGGCGGGCACCGGGTCGACACCCAGGTGCGGCATCGCGCCATGTGCGCCCTTGCCCTTGAGGATGATCTTGAACTCGTTGCTGCTGGCATAGCAGGGCCCGCTCTTCAGCGCAAACTGCCCCACCGCCATGCCTGGCCAGTTGTGCGCGCCGAACATCGCCTCCATCGGGAACAGCGTGAACAGCCCGTCCTTGATCATCTCGCGCGCGCCGCCGCCGCCTTCTTCGGCCGGCTGGAACACCAGATACACCGTGCCGTCGAAGTTGCGGTGCCGCGCCAGGTGCTTGGCCGCAGCCAGCAGCATCGCGGTGTGGCCGTCGTGGCCGCAGGAGTGCATCTTGCCGGCATGCCGGCTGGCATGGGCGAAGGTGTTGCCCTCCTGCATCGGCAGCGCGTCGATGTCGGCGCGCAGGCCCACTGCGCGGCTGGAGGTGCCGTTCTTGATGATGCCCACCACGCCGGTGGTGCCCAGCCCGCGGTGCACCGGAATGCCCCAGTCGGTCAGCGCCTTGGCGACGACGTCCGAGGTGCGATGCTCCTGGAAGCACAGCTCCGGGTGGGCGTGGATGTCACGCCGCAGCGTGGTGATGGCGGCCGCGTCGGCCAGGATGGATTCGATCAGGCGCATGGGTGTTCCCGGCAAGATGAAGGTCAACCCAGTTTAGTGGGCCGGCCATGCCCTGCACAGCCCGCAGGGCAAGACCTGGGGCAAACCCCCGCCTGCGCCGATGCCAGGCCGGCCGGGGCGTGGCGTCTGGTGCGCCTTGTGCAATAGTGGCTGCATGCGCACCACCAGCCTGCCTGACGCACCCACCGTCGCCATCGCACCCACCGTCTCCGACGCTCCGATCACCATAGTGCAGGGCGCCTGCCCGCATGACTGCCCCGACACCTGCGCACTGAAGATCAGCGTGCAGGCCGGCCGGGTCATCAAGGTGGCGGGTGACCCGGACCACCCGCCCACCCACGGCGCGCTGTGTACCAAGGTGTCCCGCTATGCCGAGCGCACCTACCACCCCGAGCGGGTGCAGACGCCACTGAAGCGGGTGGGCCCCAAGGGCAGCGGCCAGTTCCGGCAGGTCGGCTGGGACGAGGCGCTGACCGACATCGCCGCACGCCTGGGCGCCATTGCCGCGCGCGACCCGCAGGCCATCCTGCCCTACAGCTACGCCGGCACCATGGGCCTGCTGCAGGGCGAAAGCATGGCCGCGCGCTTCTTCCACCGGCTGGGCGCCAGCCTGCTGGACCGCACCATCTGCAGCAGCGCCGGCGGCGAGGCGCTCAGCGCCACCTACGGCGGCAAGATCGGCATGCACCTGGAGGACTACGCCCATGCCAAGCTGATCATCATCTGGGGCAGCAACTCCATCGCCAGCAACCTGCATTTCTGGACCTTCGCCCAGCAGGCCAAGCGCAACGGCGCCAAGCTGATCTGCATCGACCCGCGCCGCACCGAGACGGCCGAGAAGTGCCACCAGCACCTGGCCATCCAGCCCGGCACCGACGGCGCCCTGGCGCTGGGCCTGATGCATGAGCTGATCACCCACGGCTGGCTGGATGAAGACTACATCGCCCGCCATGTCGACGGCTTCGACAAGCTGCGGCCCAGGGCGCTGGAGTGGCCGCCCGAGCGCACGGCCCAGGTGTGCGGCCTCGGCGCCGACGAGGTGCGCCAGCTGGCGCAGGCCTACGCCGGCACCCGGCCTGCGGCCATCCGCCTGAACTACGGCATGCAGCGCTGCCGCGGTGGCGGCAATGCGGTGCGGCTGATTGCCCTGCTGCCCTGCCTGACCGGCGCCTGGCGCCAGCGTGGCGGCGGGCTGCTGCTGTCGTCGTCGCACTGGTTCCGCGGCACGGTGGACACGGCGGCGCTGCAGCGGCCCGACCTGCTGGCCGGCAGAGCTGCGCGCACCATCAACATGACCACCATCGGCGACGACCTGCTGCGCGACACCTCGCCCGCCTTCGGCCCGAAGATCGAGGCGGTGGTGGTCTACAACAGCAACCCGGTGGCGGTGGCGCCTGAATCGCCCAAGGTGGTGGCCGGCTTCCGGCGCGATGACCTGTTCACCGTGGTGCTGGAGCACTTCCTCACCGACACCGCCGACCATGCCGACTACGTGCTGCCCGCCACCACCCAGCTGGAGCACCTGGACGTGCACACCAGCTATGGCCACACCTATGTGCTGATCAACCACCCGGCGGTGCCGCCGCTGGGCGAGGCGCTGCCCAACACCGAGATCTTCCGCCGCCTGGCGGCCAAGATGGGCCTGACCGACGCCTGCTTCGGCGACACCGACGCGCAACTGGCGCGCCAGGCCGTGCCCACGCTCGACTTCGACCAGCTCAGCAGCCGCGGCTGGGTGAAGCTGGCGCTGCCCGAACTGCCGTTCGCCGACGGCGGCTTCCACACCCCGAACGG
>JBBRVT010000419.1:0-4071 GCA_038246615.1 Burkholderiales bacterium | reverse complement strand
CGTCACGCTGGATGTTGCTGTCGTTGAGATAGCCGAAGGTCGAGAAGCGCATGCGATCGGCGTACTGGTGGATCAGGCCCTCGGGCTTCCAGTGGCCGCTGGGGTACTGGCGGCAGTTGGCCTCCAGCCCGCCGGCGGCGGCCGAGGCGTCGCAGACCTTGACGCGCACACTCAACTCATAGGTCGTGCCCGCATCCCAGGCGACGCCGGGGTTGTAGATGCTGACAGCGACAGCGCTGGGGTCGCCGGTGCCTGTGATGCGCATCTTGTTGCCGTAACCGCGCACCCGCATCTTGAAGGAGGTGCCGGCGAAGGGCGTGGTGTTGGCGATCGTCGTGGCGCTGGTGAATGAACGATCGGGGAAGTTGGCGGCACCGTTGCTGCCGCCCTGGCCCGAGGCCCAGGCCTTCTCGATGATGGTGGTGGTCACTCCGTCGACGACGCGGTAGCCCCCGGTCAGCGCCCAGCGGAACGGGTCCACGGTCTGCATCGTGGCCCAGTTCAGGAAGTTGCCGCTCCACTTGCTGTCGTTGCCACCCGTGCAGCGCTTGTCACTGGTGCTGCCGGCCGGGAAGAAGTGGCTCTCACCCTCGGTCGCGCCAAGTTGGTAGCCATAGCACTTGCCCGGGTCGAAGTAGCCCAGATAGGCCTGCGCGCCAGCGCTGTCGTCGTAATCGCCGATGTGGGCGACGCTGATGGCGGTAGGAAATTCGACCGATAGCGCGAGCACCAGGTTGCCCGGCACACCGGTGCTGCTGAACAGCGGCTGGTCGGCCAATGCGGTTTGTGCCCGCACGACGCCATGCGCTGCCAACAGCGCGAGCGCGACGGTGGCGGTGGCAGCCAGGGCCGCCCTGGTTCTGAGGATGCTCATGCTCGGGATCTCCTGGGGCCGCCTGGGGGGTATGTCGTGATGGCGAACGGGTCGCGGCGAACGAGCGACCTCAAAGCGCCAGCGTGGTCTGGAAATACGCCTGGGTGCGGCGCGGGCCGTCGACACGCACGCTCAGCCGGTACAGCACCTGGGGCTGCTGGGTGGCGGCGTTGGGGTCGGACGCGCTGCCACCGCGCGCGTCGGGCGGCGGGCCGACGACACATTGCGCGGTGCCCAGCGCCTCTTCGGTGCCGACGGCGCCGCACAGGCGGTCGAGCACGTAGCGCATGCGCACACCCTGGTCGGCCACGACGATGTCGTTGGCCGCCTGACCGACAGCGGCAAAGGCGGTGGCGTCGATCAGCGCCAGCGGGATGCCCTGCGCATTGGTGGCCAGGCGTTGCGCGCTGTAATTGCGGTTGCTCAGGTCGGCGGCGCGGGCCGCAAAGCTGCTGAGCGCACCCGTCTCCAGGTCGGCCACAGCCACGGCCACAGCCCTTTCGGCCTGGTTGACGAGGTCGCGCTTGAAGGCCATGTTGCCCGCCATGAACAGCGAACTGTTGAACGACCGCACCAGGGCCACGGCGCCCACCAGCAGGATCACCATGCCCACCAATGTGAACAGCAGCACCACGCCGCGCTGGCGTGACCGCGGGGGACGGGCAGTGCCTGGGCTGGCTGGGGGTTGAAGGGTCGCGTGCATGAATGGCGGAAAGGGGTGGCCCGGGACAGATCAGGGGGCACGGGCCAGCAGCACGTTGCGCAGCGGCACGGTCAATTCCACCGTGCGGTGGCGGTAGCGGCGGTCAGCGGCGGCGATGGCCTGCACCTGCTGCACGTCGACCGGCAGGTCGGCGAACAGGGTCAGCGAGGCGGGTGCGACGTCCTCGCGCTCGGCGCGCTGGCTGCGCAGCACCATGCCCAGGCGCACGGCCACGATGCGGGCCAGGTTCAGGCGGCTCGCTTCGCTGCCATCCATCAGCGTGGCGGCGTCCCAGGGCGCGGTGCCCGGGTCCACCCACAGGTCCAGCGTGCCGTCGCCGTTGTCGTCGACGCCATAGACGCCGCGCAGCGCCATCACGCCGTCGGCCAATGGCAACGGGACGGTGCCTTCGATGCCCAGCAGGTCCAGCGCAAACAGCGTGCGGTCGGCACCGACGCCGAAGGCCGTGAACTGCGGCGCGTTGGCCGGCGTTCCGCCGGCGGGACCGGCATTGCCCAGGGTCACCAGCACCGTGCTGGCGCTGGGCGGGCCGAAATCGGCCAGGCCGCGCTCGGGCCCGGTCTCGGTGTGGAAGCGGCCGGCGCCGGTCAGCAGCACGCTGCCTGCCGCGGGCACACCGGCCTGCAACAGCAGGCAGTCATTGCCGCCGTCGGCCAGCAGCAGCAGGTCGTTGGCGGCCAGGCCCAGGGTGTTGCGCAGGCCCAGCGGCGGGCCCAGGGCCAGTACCTCCAGCGGCATTTCGCCCAGACCGGAATTGCCACGCATCACCGTGATCACATCGGACCCGCCTTCCGACTGCCCGCGCCCGATCAGCACCGGCGCCAGCCGCGGCCGCGCCTCGAAGCTGGCAAAGGGCGCCGGCCAGGCGGCAGCGCGCGGCAGCACGCCGGCACCGTCGCGGGTGACGTTCAGCCGGCAGCCGAAAACCTCCTGCCAGCGGTTGCTGTAGCCCGAACCCGCGCTGCGCATGGTCCCGTCCAGCAGTGCCGCGACATAGGTGCCCGTCTGCGTGGTGTCGTTGGATGCCAGCAGCGACCGGTTGCGACCTTCGCCGCCCACCAGGATGGTGCTGACGGCCAGCGTCAGCACCAGACCGATGACCACCGTGACCATCAGCTCGATGAGCGAAAAGCCGCGCTGGTTGCGGCCGGCCGTGTTCATGGCACCAGCACCTGCGTCTGATAGCGCTGGTCGATGCCGGTGCTGACATGCGGCGGGCGCCAGCTGATGGTGACGGTGGCGAGGTTGCCGTCCACCGCCACGGTGCCGCTGCCGTTGGACAGGCCCGGGCCGGTCGCATCGGCCACGCGCCCGGCCCAGGCCTCGATGGCGGCCGCGGGCAGGTTGACACTGCCGGTGGTCCACATCAGCGACACGACTTCATTGGCCAGCAGGGCCGCACGGCTGCTGTCTTCGGCCGACACCGCCACCTGCGACGCCTTGGCCTGCAGGCCGACCAGCCCCAGCAGACCCCCGCCCAGCACGGCCAGGCTGATCAGGATCTCGATCAGGGACGACCCACGCTGGCGACGCGGGCGAAACGGGGCGGGCACGGGTCGGGGCTGGCGCATGGCGGGTCTCGTGAACGCGGGAGTCAGGCAGGTTTCAGGCGGGGCAGCCGTCGGGTGTGGCATCGGAAAGGGTGCGCGCGGGGTCGCACATGCGCACCTGACCGCCCAAGGCCACGGTGACACGCAGGGCGCGCTCGGCCCCTGCGCGGGCGACGTCGTAGCGGGCCAGCAGTTCGTCGGCAGCGGCGGTGCAGGTGGCACCGACCACACCCGTGGCGGCAGTGGCCACGCGGCGGCCCATCGAGTTGAAGCACAGCGCCGTGGGGCCTTGCAGCGTCACGCCGGCGGCGTAGTCGGCCAGCTGACCACCCTGCACGAAGGGCTCCAGCGCCGGCGCGGCGGCGGTCACGGTGTCGCCGGGCAGCGGGATCCAGCGGATGACCCAGCGGCTGCCGTCGCCGGCCGCGGTGGCGGCCAGGCCGGGCTCGGCATTGGTGCGGAAGAACACCACCTGGCGGTTGCGGCGCACCGCCTCGGACTGGGCCAGGCGCAGTCCCGTCTGCAGTGCCTCGGCCGTCGTGCG
This sequence comes from Burkholderiales bacterium, assembly GCA_038246615.1. Taxonomy (GTDB): domain Bacteria; phylum Pseudomonadota; class Gammaproteobacteria; order Burkholderiales; family Burkholderiaceae_C; genus Pseudaquabacterium. Next base: position 379 of record JBBRVT010000419.1, on the reverse strand, counting down.
CACCTGGGCGTTGCGCACCCAGCCGCCCATGCCCTGGGCCGCCAGCATCAGCAGCACGCTGACGATGACGATGGCCACCAGCAGTTCGATCAGCGTGAAGCCACGCTGGCGCGGAGCCAGACCTTGCGCACGAAACCCGGCAGGACCGGACGAGCCAAGGTTCAGGCGCATGCTTGCCCCCGCTTCAGGATCCAGCCCGTGGCACAGGTGCCCCAGCCCGTGGGCGCGGCGGTGGTGGCGCGCTGGTCCTGGTGCGTGATGGTGAAGGTGAATCCGGCCACCGGGCCGGACCCCACGGCACGCAGCGTGTAGGTGGTCGGGCCCAGGGCCGAGCAACTGATCAGGAAGTTGCCAGCGCGGCGGCGCGCCTCGTCCACGG
>JBBRVT010000418.1:0-4077 GCA_038246615.1 Burkholderiales bacterium | reverse complement strand
GCTTCGAGACTTCTGCACGCGCTTCAACCAGCACATCGAGCTTGTCCAGATAGCCGTCACGCGTGACCACCAGTTGATAGACCGGCGCGAGCTTGGGGTTCTTCAGGATCAGCTCTTCGATCTGCGTCGGGAAGACGTTGACGCCGCGGATGATCAGCATGTCGTCGGAGCGGCCGGTGATCTTGCCGATGCGGCGCATCGAACGCGACGTGGGCGGCAGCAGGCGGGTCAGATCCCGGGTGCGGTAGCGGATGATCGGCAGCGCCTCCTTGGTCAGCGAGGTGAACACCAGTTCGCCCTCTTCGCCGTCGGGCAGCACCGCGCCGGTTTCGGGGTCGATGATCTCCGCGTAGAAGTGGTCCTCCCAGATCACCGGACCGTCCTTGCTCTCCACACATTCGCTGGCCACGCCCGGACCCATCACTTCGGACAGGCCGTAGATGTCCACCGCATCGAGGCCGGCACGCGCCTCGATCTCGCCGCGCATCGCGTCGGTCCAGGGCTCGGCGCCGAAGATGCCGATCTCCAGCGAACACTCGGTCGCGTCGATGCCCTGGCGCAGCATCTCCTCGATGATGTTGAGCATGTAGGACGGCGTGACCATGATGATCCTGGGCTTGAAGTCCTGGATCAGCTGCACCTGTTTCTCGGTCTGCCCGCCCGACATCGGGATCACCGTGCAGCCCAGTTTCTCGGCGCCGTAGTGCGCTCCCATGCCGCCGGTGAAGAGGCCGTAGCCGTAGCTGATGTGGCAGATGTCGCCGGCGCGGCCGCCAGCGGCACGGATCGAGCGCGCCACCAGGCCGGCCCAGGTCTCGATGTCGTTCTTGGTGTAGCCCACCACCGTGGGCTTGCCGGTGGTGCCGCTGGACGCGTGGATGCGCACCACCTGCTCACGCGGCACCGCGAACATGCCAAACGGATAGTTCTCGCGCAACTCCTGCTTGCCGGTGAACGGGAAGCGGGCCAGGTCGGCCAGGCTCTTGCAGTCTTCCGGCCGCAGGCCGGCGGCGTCAAACGCGGCGCGGTAGTGCGGTACGTTGTCATAGGCGCGCTTGAGCGTGGTTTGCAGGCGCTGCAGTTGCAGGGCCTGGATCTCGTCCCGGCTGGCGTATTCGATCGGATCGAGTTCGGCGCGGGTGGCTTGCGGTCGGGACATGGTGTTCTCGCAGGTGGTGTTGGGGGAGGGGTGGAAAAGCCGACGCCGAGCAGGTGCTCAGGCGGCGTGGAAAGTGCGGCCGCCGGCCAGCTTGCGGCGCAACAGCAGCGGGTGGCCGGCTGGTGCGGCAATCTGCGCGATGCCGGCACCCATGGCGCCGGCACCGATCACCGCGACGACAGCGCCGGTTGGAAATGGCATGCGCATGGCATCAGGCCCCGGTGAAGCGCGGCGGGCGCTTGGCCATGAAGGCGGCCACACCTTCGCGGTAGTCGGCGCTGTGGCCCAGCTCGCGCATGTAATCGCGCTCCAGATCGAGTTGCGCCTCCAGCGTGTTCAGGCCACTGGCCTGCAGCGCCTGCTTGGTGCGCGCCAGGCCCAGGGTGGGCGCACTGGCGAAGTGGCGCGCCAGCTTGTCGGTTTCGGCGACGAGTTGGTCGTCATCGACGCACTTCCAGATCAGCCCCCATTCGGCCGCTTGTTCGGCGCTGAGCTTGTCGCCCAGCATCGCCAGCGCCGTGGCCCGCGCGCTGCCCAGCAGCCGTGGCAGGAAATAGGTGCCACCGGTGTCGGGGATCAACCCGAGCTTGCAGAAAACCTCAACGAAGCTGGCCGAACGCGCGGCCAGCACGATGTCGCAGGCCAGCGGCAGGTTGGCACCGGCGCCCGCAGCCACGCCGTTGACGGCGCAGATCACCGGCAGCGGCAGGCGGCGCAAGGCCAACACCAGCGGCGCGTAGTACTTCTCGATCGACTCGCCCAGATCAACCGCCGCGCCGCCCGGCGCTACTGCGCGGTCCGACAAATCCTGCCCGGCGCAGAAGGCGCGGCCGGCGCCGGTGAGCACCAGCACACGCAGTGTCTTGTCGGCCTGGATCTGCAGCAGCGCATCGCGCAGTTGCTCATGCATGGCGACGTTGAAGCTGTTCAGCTTGTCGGGCCGGTTCAGCGTGAGGCGCGCGATGCCGTCGGCGCGCTCGAACAGGATGGCAGGGGTGTCCATGGCCTCAGCTGTCCTGGTCGAAGTCGAGCACGACGCGGTCGGTGACCGGAAAGGCCTGGCACGAGAGCACAAAGCCGCGAGCGATCTCGTAGTCTTCGAGCGCGTAGTTGGCATCCATCTCGACCTTGCCCTCCACCACCTTGCAGCGGCAGGTGGAACACACACCGCCCTTGCAGGAGTAGCGGATGTCGATGCCTTGCTTGAGGCCGGCTTCGAGCACCGACTCTTTGTCTTTCTCCATCGAGAAGCTGCGGTGGCTGCCGTCGATGACCAGCGTGACGTCGCACTCCTGCTTGCCAACCAGTGGGCGCGCATGCGCCACATGTTTATGCTTCGGGATGCTGGCCGCGAACAACTCGATCTTGATGTTCTCCTTGGCCATGCCGTGCGCCTGCAGCGCCTCGGACACCTGGTGCATCATGTCCTCGGGGCCGCAGACAAAGGCCGCGTCGTGATCGGCCACCGAGATCCAGCGTTGGAACAGCTGGTCGCATTTCTCCCGCGTGATGCGGCCGTTGAACAGATCAACGTCCTGCTGCTCGCGGCTCATCACATAAACGATGTTCAGCCGTTCTCGGTAGACGTCCTTGAGCTCGGCCAGTTCCTCACGGAAGATCACCGCCGCCGACGAGCGGTTGCCATACACCAGCGTGAATTCCGAGAGCGGTTCGGTCTGCAGCGTGGTCTTGATGATCGACAGCATCGGCGTGATGCCGCTGCCGGCGGCGAAGCCCAGGTAGTGCTTGTGGTTGGCCGCTGACAAGGGCAGGTTGAAATGGCCCATCGGCGGCATCACATCGATGCTGACACCCGGCTTGAGCGTGTCGTTGGCCCAGGTGGAGAACTGGCCGCCGGGCGTGCGCTTGATGGCCACACGCAGCTCGCCGTCCGCCATGCCCGAGCAGATCGAATACGAGCGGCGCAGGTCTTCACCGTTGATATCGGCGCGCAGCGTCAGGTGCTGACCCTGCGTGAACATGAAGCGATCACGCAGCGCCGGCGGCACCGCGAAGGTGGCGACGATGGTGTCGCGCGTCTCCTGCCTCACTTGGGCGATAGACAAGGGATAGAACTTGCTCATTTTTGCCCCTCGTCAAACGGGTACGTTTGCCGATCCCCCGAGGGGATACGGTCCGGCTTGGGAGCGGCCCGGCGCTCGGCCCGCTGCGCATGGGTTGAAATTGGGTTTGTCATGATTCAGTGGCACTTGAAGTAATCGAACGGCTCTTTGCAGGCCTCACACACATACAAGGCCTTGCACGGCGTGGAGCCAAACTGGCTGGTCAACCGCACCTGCGTCGAGCCGCACAGCGGGCAGGCCAGGCCGGTCGGGCTGGTGGCCATGGGCGGGCGCTGCCCGCGGCCGATGTCGCCCACGGCGATGGACTGTGTGGCGGCCAGGCCGATCGGTGGCGCAATGCCGTAGGCGCGCAGGTTCTGCTTGCCTTGCTCGCTCATCCAGTCGGTGGTCCAGGCCGGCGTGATGCGCGTTTCCAGGCGCACCCGCTGCACGCCGCGCAATTCCAGCGCCAACACCACGCTGCGTGCAATCACCGTGGTGGCCGGGCAGCCAGAATAGGTGGGCGTGATGGTGACCACGCACTCGGCGCTGTCGCCGCTGCCGACCCACTGCACATCGCGCACGATGCCGAGATCAACAATCGAGATGACCGGAATCTCCGGGTCTTCCACCTCGGCAAGCCAGGCCCAGACCTGCTCGGTGGTGGCTGTGGTGACGGGCGGCACGGGGGTCATCACGCGCGGCCTACCACTGCACGCCGGGGTAGGCGCGCTGCAGAAACTGCATCTCGGCCAGCAGAAAGCCCAGGTGCTCGCCGTGCCGCCCCTGCTTGCCGCCCTTTTGCATCCAGGCCTCGGGTGATGGCATCGTCAGCGTGGCCTCGGCCAGCGTGTG
>JBBRVT010000417.1:0-4088 GCA_038246615.1 Burkholderiales bacterium | reverse complement strand
GGCGGCTGTCAAGGCCGACAAGCAGCGCAGCTACGACGACTTCGCCGCAGTGGCCGAGCACCTGATCGCCAGCGGCATCACCCGGCCCAGGCAGCTGGCGATCCAGGGCGGCAGCAACGGCGGGCTGCTGGTGGGCGCGGTCATGCTGCAACGGCCCGAGCTGTTCGGCGCGGTGGTCTGCCAGGTGCCGCTGCTGGACATGCAGCGCTACCACCTGCTGCTGGCCGGCGCCAGCTGGATGGCCGAATTCGGCAACCCCGAGGTGCCCGAAGAATGGGCCTGGATCGCCAGGTACAGCCCCTACCAGAACCTGAAGCCGGACCAGCCGCTGCCTCAGGTGCTGTTCACCACCAGCACACTCGACGACCGGGTGCACCCCGGCCACGCCCGCAAGATGGCCGCGCGCATGCGCACCATGGGCTACGCCCCGCTGTACCACGAGAACACCGAGGGCGGCCATGCCGGCGCGGCCGACAACCGGCAGAAGGCCGACATGATGGCGCTGGAGTTCGCCTTTCTCTGGCAGACCCTGGCGCCCTGACGCGCCGCCTGCATCCCCCGCCCCGCCCTGCCCATGCCAACGCCCGACGACACCACCGTGCAGCACCATGCCGAGGCCTGCCGCTTCACGCTGCAGACCGGCGGGCGCGACGGCGGGCGGCCGAGCGAGCTGGATTACGACCTGGTGCATGCCGCCGACGGCAGCACGGTGATGCGCACCCTGCACACCGGCGTGCCGCCGCCGCTGCAGGGCCGGGGCATCGCCGCGCGGCTGGTCGACGCGGCGCTGGCCGAGGCCCGCGCGCAGGGCTGGAAGGTGCGCCCGCTGTGCAGCTATGTGCGCAGCCACATGCGCCGCCATCCTGAGTTCAACGATCTGCTGGAGCCGCTGTGAGCCGCCGTTCTGGCACCACCCGAGGCAGCACAACGATGCAGACCGACGCCCTGGCCGTGCTGGACTTCTGGTTCGGCCCGCCCGACGACCCCGGCCACACGCAGCCACGCACCATGTGGTTCCAGAAGGACGATGCCTTCGACGACCAGATCCGCCAGCGCTTCGGCGCGCTGGTGGACGCTGCGCTGACCGGCGCCACCGCTGCCTGGCTGACCGACCCGGTCGACCCGCTGCCGGCGCTGGCGCGGGTGATCGTGCTCGACCAGTTCACCCGCAACATCTTCCGCGGCAACGCGCGCGCCTTTGCCGGCGACGGCATGGCGCTGCAGACCGCCCGCGCGCTGGTGGCCAGCGGCGCCGACCGGGCGCTGACCGGCGTGCAGCGGCAGTTTGCCTACCTGCCCTTCGAGCATGCGGAAGACCTGTCGCACCAGCGCACCGCCGTGCAGCTGTACCAGCAGCTGACCGCCGACGAACCCGCGCGCGCCGACCTGGTGGGCTGGGCGCAGAAGCACCTGGACGTGGTGGCCCGCTTCGGCCGCTTCCCGCACCGCAATGCGGCGCTGGGGCGGGCCAGCACGGCCGAGGAAGCGGCCTTTCTGCTGCTGCCGGGCCCGGGCTTCTGAGCCGGCGCGCCGGGCCAGCCCCGGTGCGCTGGGGCACGGACGCCGGCGGACCGTTCTGTACGCAGAGGTTGTACCGCTCCACTGGAATCCACCAGTGACCGGCACGACTGTCTCGGAGAATTCCCATGGAGAAAACTTTGTTCGCACTCGGTGCCCTGGTCTTGTTCAGCGTCCAGCCCACCCTGGCGCAGCCGCTACGTCACCTTGGCCGATCCGCTCTCGGGCAGCAGCAGCCTGCGCGGCAGGCGCCTGGGCCAGATGGCATCGTGCGGACGGGGGGCAAGTGCAGGCATGGCGGCAGTGGGTGCATCGGTTGACAACCGAGCGGCGTACCGCAGCATGCTGCACTGCGGCAACCCCGGGAACCCGCAGACTGCCGCTGCGGCGGCGCTTGCAGCGTGCCGGTTTCAGCGCTGCGGCCGGCCGGCGTGGCGGGCCGCGTGGTACTGCCCGTTGCCGCGGCTGACCACCCGGTCGGCGGGCAGCACGGCGCCGGGCGCCAGCACCGGCAGGCCCTGGGTGCGCTGGTAGAGCGGCGCGAAGTCGATCTGCGCCAGGTTCAGCAGCGCGTCCAGGTCGTCGATGACGAAGTAGGTTTCCTGGAAGTCGTCGATGCGGTAGTGGGTGCGCATCACCCGCTCCAGGTCGAAGCCCAGCCGGTTGGGCGACGCGTCGTCCAGGCTGAAGCGGCTCTCGGTGGCCGACGAGGCGATGCCCGCGCCGTACAGCCGCAGCCCGTCGGCCTGCTGCACCAGGCCGAACTCGACCGTGTACCAGTACACCCGCGCCAGTTGCTCCAGCATGCCCAGGCGCTGGGCGCGCAGGCCGCCTGCGCCATAGGCCTGGATGAAGTCGGCCATCGCCGGGTGAATCAGCAGCGGCACATGGCCGAACACGTCGTGGAAGACGTCGGGCTCTTCCAGGTAGTCCAGCTGGTGCGGCTGGCGGATGAACTGCCCGGCCGGAAAGCGCCGGTTGGCCAGGTGCTCGAAGAACACCGCGTCGGGCACCAGGCCGGGCACCGCCACCACCTGCCAGCCGGTGCGGCGCATCAGCGCATCTGACAGGCGGCGGAAATCCGGGATCTGGTCGGCGGCGATCGGCAGCGCGGCCATGCCCTGCACGAAGGCGTCGCAGGCGCGGCCGGGCAGCAGCCTGGTCTGGCGCTCGAACAGCGTCTGCCAGGTGGCATGCTCGGCGGCGGTGTAGCCGGCCCAGCCCTGGTCGATGGTCCAGTCGGGCCGCTGCGGCGCCTGGCTGGTGCCGGCGGCCAGGCCGTGCTTGGGCGCGGCGGGCGGGTGGTCGGCGTCGGTCATCGGCAGGCTCCGGTCGATGGGGCTCTCAGCATCTCAGACCACCACCGGCTCCGGCTCCAGCCGGATGCCGAAGCGGCCATACACACTTTCCTGGATGGCGCGCGCCAGCGTCAGCACCTCGGCGCCGGTGGCGCCGCCGCAGTTCACCAGCACCAGGGCCTGGCGCTCGTAGACAGCGGCATTGCCCACGCGCTTGCCCTTCCAGCCGCAGGCGTCGATCAGCCAGCCTGCGGCCAGCTTGAAGCGGCCGTCGGCCAGCGGGTAGTGCACGATGTGCGGGTCGCGGCCGATGATGTCGCGGCACTGCTCTGCGCTGACCACCGGGTTCTTGAAGAAACTGCCGGCGTTGCCGATGACGCGCCAGTCGGGCAGCTTGGCGCGGCGGATGGCGCAGACCCAGTCGAACAGTGTGCGCGCGTCGGGGCCGTGGTTGCCGGTCTCGGCCATGCGGCGCTCGATGTCCAGGTAACCCAGCACCGGCCGCCAAGGCTTGGGCAGGCGCAGCCGCACCCGGGTGATCACGCTCTTGCCGGCCAGGCCGCCCTCGCCTGCGGGGCGTTTGAACACGCTGTCGCGGTAGCCGAAGTGGCAGCGTGCTGCGTCCAGCGTCACGCTGCGGCCGGTGACCAGGTCCACCGCGTCCAGGCTGTCGAAGCGGTTGGCCAGTTCCAGCCCGTAGGCACCGATGTTCTGCACCGGCGCGGCGCCCACGCTGCCGGGGATCAGCGCCAGGTTCTCCAGCCCGGGCCAGCCCTGGTCCAGCGTCCAGGCCACCGCGTCGTGCCAGGTCTCGCCGGCGCCGAACTCGACGGTGCGGGCATCGCCGGTCTCGGCCACCAGGCGGCGGCCGGCCACGACCACGCGCAACACCACCGCCACCGGGTCACGCGTGAGCACCAGGTTGCTGCCGCCGCCCAGCACCAGCTTGGGTGCACGGCCCAGCTCGGGGTGGTCGAGCACCCGGCGCACGTCGGCGTCGCTGCGGATGGCCACCAGCGTGTGCGCCACCGCCGGCAGGCCGAAGGTGTTCAGCGCACGCAGGTTGGCCTGGCGCAGGATGTCCAGCGTGGGCGGCGTGTCGGGCATGGCACTGATTTTCACCGACGCTGGCCCGGCGTGCCGGCCGGTGCAGGCGCGCTGCGCCGGCGTGAACTGATGAACGCGCGGCCTGCTGTTCGGCGCCTGGTGCGGGGGCGGTCTGTCGGACACTGCTTGGTAGTTGGCGTCCGCGGCATGCACCGCCTGCCCATG
>JBBRVT010000416.1:0-4110 GCA_038246615.1 Burkholderiales bacterium | reverse complement strand
TTCTCGGCCAGCTTGTAGCCGTAGCCCTTCTTGGTGACCACGTGCAGGAACTGCGCGCCCTTCTTGTCGCGCAGGTTCTCCAGCGTGGGGATCAGCGCGTCCAGGTCATGGCCGTCGATCGGGCCCACATAGGTGAAGCCCAGCTCCTCGAAGATGGTGCCGGGCACCACCATGCCCTTGGTGTGCTCCTCGAAGCGGCGGGCGAACTCATACAGCGGCGTGTTCTTCAGCACGCTCTTGGCGCCTTCGCGCGCGGCGGTGTAGAAGTTGCCGCTCATCAGCCGGGCCAGGTGCTTGTTGAGCGCACCCACCGGCGGGCTGATCGACATGTCGTTGTCGTTGAGGATCACCAGCAGGTCGGCCGGGCCCACGCCATGCGGCGCACCGGCATGGTTGAGCGCCTCGAAGGCCATGCCGCCGGTGAGCGCACCGTCGCCGATCACCGCCACCGCGCGGCGGTGTTCACCCTTCAACTTGGCGGCATGCGCCATGCCCAGCGCGGCCGAGATGCTGGTCGACGAATGGCCGGTGCCGAAGGTGTCGTACGCGCTCTCGGCACGGCGCGGGAAGCCGCTGATGCCGTGCAGCTGCTTGAGCGTGCCCATCTGCTCGCGCCGGCCGGTCAGGATCTTGTGCGGATAGGTCTGGTGGCCCACGTCCCAGACGATGCGGTCCCAGGGCGTGTTGAACACATAGTGCAGCGCGATGGTGAGCTCGACCGTGCCCAGGTTGGACGACAGGTGGCCGCCGGTCTTGCTGACGCTGTCGATGACGAAATCACGCAGTTCGTCGGCCAGCCGGCCGAGTTCGCCGCGCGACAGGCGGCGCAGGTCGGCAGGCTCGTTCAGGGTGTTCAGCAGGGATTGGGGCATGCGGTGGCCTTGTTTCAACTCTCGCGTTCGACAACCATGTCAGCCAGCAGGCGCAGATGCACGGCATGGCCGAGGCCGCCGTCGGCCAGCGCCAGCAGCGCCTGCGCATGCAGGGCGGCGGCCTGGCGGCGGGCTTCGTCCAGGCCCAGCACGGTGACATAAGTGGGCTTGTTGGCGTCCAGGTCCTTGCCGGCGCTCTTGCCCAGCATGGCCGACGACTGGGTGACATCCAGAATGTCGTCGACCACCTGGAAGGCCAGGCCGAGCGCGGCGCCGTAATCAGACAACGCCTGGCGCGTTGCCGGGCTGCACGGCCCGGTGGCCGCGCCCATCAGCACGCTGGCCTGCAACAGCGCACCGGTCTTGCGCCGGTGCATGTCGCACAGCGCGTCTTCGGCCAGCGGCTTGCCGATCGACGCCAGGTCGATGGCCTGGCCGCCGGCCATGCCGGTGTGGCCTGCCGCGCGCGCCAGCAGGCTGCACATTTGCGCCTGCAGCAGCGCGGGCATTGGCTCGGCGTCGTTGTCGTCGGGCGTCAACACCTCGAAGGCCAGGGCCTGCATCGCGTCACCGGCCAGCATCGCCACGGCCTCGCCGTATTGCACATGCACCGTGGGCTTGCCCCGGCGCAGCACGTCGTTGTCCATGCAGGGCATGTCGTCGTGCACCAGCGAGTAGGCATGGATCAGCTCCACCGCCACAGCGGCACGCAGCGCGGCGTGCAGGTCACCGGCCACCGCCTCGCAGGCGGCACGCACCAGCAGCGGCCGCAGCCGCTTGCCACCGTCGAGCACGCCGTAGCGCATGGCCTGGCCCAGCCCGGCGGGGGCGTCGGCCGGTACCCAGCGCGACAGCGCCGATTCGACGCGCTGCAGTTCGTCCTGCACCCAGGTGTCGAAGGAGGCTGCGCTGCTCATGGCGCCACCCAATCCTTCAGCTGGCCGTCTTCCAGCACCTTCACCTGCTGTTCCACCGCCTGCAGACGGGCGCGGCACAGGTCGAGCAGCTGGGCGCCGCGGCGGTAGTTGTCGAGCAGGGCATCCAGCGGCAGCTGGCCGCCTTCCATCGCGCCGACCAGACGTTCCAGCTCGGCCAGGGCGTCCTCGTAGCGGGGCGCGTCAGGGGGCATGGCGGGATGGTCGGCAGGCGGCGCGGCGAGGCTCATGGACAAGGTGCCCAGGGCAGTGGGCGCACTTCTTGACAGTGTGCCGATTCTAGACACGGCCTGTCGCAGCGCGGCCACAGCCGCCGGCTTACACTCGCGACCGCGGCTGCCCGCTTGGGGTGGCCGTTTTCATCAGCACTGACCATGCCCATCCGCAGGGCCACCGGATGGGGGGCCTTGACATCCACGCTGGAGATCCCGGGGGATCATGTCGGACCTGAGTACCAGACTCGAAGCTCTTGCACGCAAGCACCGTCTCGATGAGCGGTCCGAGTGTTCGCAACTGTCTGTCACCACCTATTTTTCGGACGAACTCTTCCGCCGTGAGCTGGAGTTGATCTTCCAGCACGGGCCCCGCTACCTGGGGCATGAACTGGCCGTGCCCGAGGCGGGCGACTACCACGCCCTGCCCCAGGAAGGCGAGGGCCGCGCCTTGGTGCGCACGGCCAACGGGGTGGAACTGCTCAGCAATGTGTGCCGCCACCGCCAGGCGCTGATGCTGCGCGGGCGCGGCAACACCCGCCACACCGCACCGGGCCACAGCGGCGGCAACATCGTCTGCCCGCTGCACCGCTGGACCTACAGCCTGCAGGGTGAGCTGCTGGGCGCGCCGCTGTTCGAGCAAGACCCTTGCCTGAATCTGCAGCGCTACAAGACGCGCAGCTGGAACGGCATGGTCTTCGAGGACAACGGCCGCGACATCGCCGCCGAGCTGGGCCAGGTGGGCCAGATGGGGCCGAACGCCGACCTCGACTTCACCGGCTACGTGCTCGACAAGGTGCATGTGCATGAGTGCAACTACAACTGGAAGACCTTCCTCGAGGTCTATCTGGAGGACTACCACGTCGGCCCGTTCCACCCCGGGCTGGGCCGCTTCGTCAGCTGCGACGACCTGAAGTGGGAGTTCAGTGCGCACCATTCGGTGCAGACGGTGGGCATCAACGATTCACTGCGCCAGGCCGGCTCACCGGCCTACAAGCGCTGGCACGCCGCAGTGCTGGCCCTGGGCAACGGCCAGCCGCCCAAGCAGGGCGCGATCTGGCTGACCTACTACCCGAACATCATGGTCGAGTGGTACCCGCATGTGCTGGTGGTGAGCACGCTCTACCCCAAGGGGCCGCAGAAGACCGTCAACATGGTGGAGTTCTACTACCCCGAGGAGATCGCCGCCTTCGAGCGCGAGTTCATCGAAGCGGAGCAGGCGGCCTACATGGAAACCTGCGTCGAGGACGACGAGATCGCCCTGCGCATGGACGCCGGCCGCCGCGCACTGATGGAGCGCGGCGACGACGAGGCCGGGCCGTACCAGAGCCCGATGGAAGACGGCATGCAGCATTTCCACGCCTGGTACCGGCGGGCGATGGGGATCGGCCGCGCGCCCTGGTAGCTGCAGCCCCGGGCTGCGGGGCGCCGCAGCCCACCTGCTGCGGGCTTGGTTGGGTCAGCGCCCCGCCACCTTGCGCAGCAACTCGATCAGCATCAGCCGCTCGGCGCAGCTGAGCCGGTCGTCCAGTTCACGCTCCATCGGCGCGGCTGCCTCGCCGGCAGCCTGGGTGATCTGGCGGCCGGCATCGGTCAGCACGATGTTCTGGCTGCGGCCGTCGGTGGTGCTGCGCTCGCGGCGCAGCAGGGCGCGCTGCTGCAGCCGGTCGAGCAGCAGGGTGAGATTCGGGCCCGACAGCGCCAGCGCATGGCCCAGTCGTTTCGGCGTGAGCGGGCCGTTGGCCTGCAGCAGCAGCAGCAGCGAGAACTCCACCTTGCGCAGGCCGAAGGGCTGGCCGATGTGGCGGTCATACAGGTCGACCGTGGTGACGGCGGCCTGGGCCACGTGGTAACCCAGCACGTCGGACAACACGCCCAGCGACAGCCGCGTGGCGGAGCCTGCATGGCCGTCGGCGCTGCGGGTTGCGGTCTGGCCGATCTGGCGTGAGGGCATGGCTGCGGGTCTCCAGGCTGGCGCGCTCAGTTCATGGCTGCCGAGTGCGGCCGGTCATGCGACAGCCCGCAGCACCCGGGTGCGCAGCTGCTGCGACTTGCCCACCGGGGCGGGCGCCACGGCGGTCAGGGCGGCCG
>JBBRVT010000415.1:0-4120 GCA_038246615.1 Burkholderiales bacterium | reverse complement strand
CGCTGCGGGCGGGCCCCGGCTTCAGGCCGCCAGCCGTGCCGCCATGCCCTGGCGCAGGTGCTCGGCCAGGGCGCGGCGGTCGGCGTGGGCGCTGCCCTGGGGCGGCAGCAAGTCGACATGGGCCACCAGGCCGCGCGCCGAGGCCACCCGCCACAGGCTCTGCAGCAGCGTGGTGTCGCCGACGAACTGCACCGCCGGGCTGAATCGCTGCTGCGCATCGGCAAAGCGCAGCACGGCCGGCTGCACTGGCGTGGCGGTGGCGATGGCCGCCTGCAGCAGGTTGGCATGGAAGGGCAGCAGCTCGGGCCCTGGGCCGGTGGTGCCTTCAGGGAAGACTGCCACCGTCTCGCCGGCGCGCAACGCCTCGGCCATCGCATGCACCACGCGCAGCGCATCGCGCTTGCGTTCGCGCTCGATGAACAGCGTGCCGGCACCGGCCACCAGCCAGCCCAGCAGCGGCCAGTGCCGCACATCGGCCTTGGAGACGAAGCGCGCCTGCGGCACCGCTGCATGCAGCGCGGCGATGTCGAGCCAGGAGACATGGTTGGCCACCAGCAGCGTGGCACCGGGGCGCGGCACGCCGCGCACCTGCAGCCCCACGCCAACCGCCCGCAGCAGGCCGGCCGACCACCACTGGATGCGGGCCTGCCGGCCGGCAACACTCAGCGACGGAAAGCGCAGCGCCATGACCGCCACGCCGTGCAGCACATGCAGCACCAGCCGCAGCACACGCCACAGCACCCGTGGCACGCTGGCCAGGCCGCCCATCAGGTGCTGGGTGCCGCGTACGCCACCGTGCCCGCCACCACGGTGGCGCGCACCCGGCCCGGCAAGGCGGTGCCGGTGGATTCGAATGCGAACGGCGTGTGCTTGCCCTGGCTGATCAGGCCGCCGGGCTGCACCGTCCAGGTGACATCGGGGTCGAACACGCAGACATCGGCCACCCCGCCGGCCAGCAGTTGCCCGGCCGACGAAGCCAGCGAGCCCAGTGCGTCGCCCAGCACCCGCACCGGGTCGCTGGTCACCCGTGCCAGGGTGGTGGTGATCGGCAGGCCGCTGTCGGCGCCCCACTTCAGCGCCAGGCTCAGCAGCAACTCCAGCCCGGTGGCGCCGGGCTCGGCCTCGCCGAAGGGCAGGGTCTTGGCGTCGCCCTCGACCGGCGTGTGGTCGGACACCAGCGCGTCCAGCGTGCCGTCGGCCAGCGCGGCGCGCAGCGCGTCGCGGTCGGCACCCTGGCGCAGTGGCGGTGTCAGACGCATCGCCGGGTTGAAGAAGCCGATGTCCACGTCGGTGAGGTGCAGCGAGTTGATCGACACGTCGGCGGTGATCGGCAGGCCCTCGGCCTTGGCTGCGCGCAGCAGGGCCACGCCGGCGGCGCTGGACAGCCGGCACAGGTGCACCCGCGCGCCGGTGGTGCGCACCAGTTCGATGATGGTCAGCAGCGCCACCGTCTCGGCGGCCACCGGCACGCCCGACAGGCCCAGCCGCGTCGCCACCGCGCCGCTGGCGGCCACGCCCTTGCCCAGCCAGCCGTCCTGCGGCCGCAGCCAGGTGCTGTAGCCGAAGGTGGCGGCGTATTGCAGCGCGCGCTGCAGCACCAGGGTGTCGATGATCGGCACCTCGGCCTGGCTGAAGCCGACGCAGCCGGCCTCGGTCAGCTCGGCCATCTCGGTCAGCGTTTCGCCAGCCAGGCCGCGGGTCAGCGCGCCCAGCGGAAACAGCCGGCACAGGCTCAGCTTGCGGGCGCGGAACTTCAGCATCTCGACCAGGCCGGGTTCGTCCAGCGTGGGGTCGGTGTCGGGCGGGCACACCAGGCTGGTGACGCCACCGGCTGCAGCCGCATTCAGCTCGCTCTCCAGCATGCCCTCATGCTCATGGCCCGGCTCGCGCAGGCGCGCCGCCAGGTCGACCAGGCCGGGTGCCACGATGCAGCCGGACGCGTCGATCACGCGCTGGGGTGCAAAGTCGGCCGGCACCGCGCCGATGGTCAGGATGCGGCCGGTGGCGATGGCGACATCGGCGCGTTCGTCGCGGCCGGTGGCGGGGTTGATGACGCGGCCACCCTGGATGAGGATCTTCATGCCTGCCTCCTGGGAGCCGCCCCGAGCTGGCCCGGCGCCCTCTCGGGGGGCAGCGAACGGATGTGGGCGTGGGCCTGCATGGTCAGGCCTCATTGCCCGCGAGGATCGACATCACCGCCATCCGCACCGCGATGCCGAAGGTGACCTGCGGCAGGATCACGCTGTGGCTGCCGTCGGCCACGGCCGAGTCGATCTCCACGCCGCGGTTGATCGGCCCCGGGTGCATCACGATGGCGTCGGGCTTGGCCAGCGCCAGCTTGGCGTCGGTGAGGCCGTAGTTCTTGAAGAACTCGCCGGCGCTGGGCAGCATGGCGCCGCTCATGCGCTCGTTCTGCAGGCGCAGCATGATGACCACGTCGGCCCCGCGGATGCCCTCTTCCATGCTGTGGCACACCCGCACGCCCATGCCCTTGAAATCACCCGGCACCAGCGTCTTGGGCCCCACCGCGCGGATGTCGGGCACGCCCAGCGTGGTGAGCGCGTGGATGTCGCTGCGCGCCACCCGGCTGTGCACGATGTCGCCGACGATGGCCACGCTGAGCTGGGTGAAATCCTGCTTGAAGTGCCGGATGGTGTAGGCGTCCAGCAGGCCCTGGGTCGGGTGGGCATGGCGGCCGTCACCGGCGTTGACCACATGCACATGCGGCGCGCAGTGCTGGGCGATCAGGTAGGGCGCGCCGCTCTCGCCGTGGCGCACCACGAACATGTCGGCATGCATGGCCGACAGGTTGGCGATGGTGTCGAGCAGGCTCTCGCCCTTGCTGGCGCTGCTCTTGGCAATGTCCAGGTTGATGACGTCGGCGCTGAGCCGCTTGGCGGCGATCTCGAAGGTGGTGCGGGTGCGGGTGCTGTTCTCGAAGAACAGGTTGAACACGCTCTTGCCGCGCAGCAACGGCACCTTCTTGACCTCGCGGTCGTTCACGCTCAGGAAGGTGCCGGCGGTGTCGAGGATGTGGGTCAGCACGTCGCGCGGCAGACCCTCGATGGACAGCAGGTGGATCAACTCACCGTGCCGGTTGAGCTGGGGGTTGCGCTTGTTCAGCATGTCAGTTCCGCACGGCCGTTCCGAAGGAACTGGCCTCGCCCTCGGGGGCAAACGAGCACAGCGGGTCAGGGCGCTGTTTCATGTCAGCTGCTGCCCTGCACGCTGAAGGTGAAGCGGCCGCCGTCGGTGCGGGTGAGCGCCAGCTTCTGCCCGGGCGGCAGGTGGATCTTGGCTGCGGCAAAGGCTGCCTCGATGGGCAGCTCGCGCCCGCCGCGGTCGACCAGCACCGCCAGCGTCACGCTGGCCGGGCGGCCGAAGTCGTAGAGCTCGTTGATCACCGCGCGGATGGTGCGGCCGGTGAACAGCACGTCGTCGAGCAGCAGGATGTGCGCGCCGTCCACCGCGAACGGGATCTTGGTTGCATCGGTGCCGCTGGCCATGCCGCGCGCCGAGAAATCATCGCGGTGCAGGGTGCTGCTGATGACGCCGGGCTTGCCCACCGCCAGGGCCGCCGGCAGATCGGCCGCCAGCCGCTCGGCCAGCCAGGCGCCGCCCGACCACACGCCCATCAGCGCCATGCCGGGGCGCCACAGCTGCTGCACGCCGGCCCGCAGCCCGGTATAGAGCGCCTCGGCATCGAGCGTGAGGGTGGTCATTCCAGGCTTCTCAGGTATTGGTCGAGGATCACCGCAGCCGAGGCCGCATCGAGGTCATGCGCACCGCCGGCCGCTGCCTCGGTGGTGCTGTAGCGCTCGTCCACCTGGTGCACCGGCAGGCCGAAGCGGCCGTGCAACTGGCGGGCAAAGCGCTGGGCCCGGCGGGTATTGTCGTGCGGCGCGCCGTCGGGGTGCAGCGGCACGCCGACCACCAGCGCATCGGGCTGCCATTCGGCCACCAGGCGGGCAATGGGTTCGAAGCGGGCGTTGCCCTCGGCGCCGATGGTGGTCAGCGCGCTGGCCTGGCGCAGCAGGCTGTTGCCGACGGCCACGCCGGTGCGCTTGCGTCCGAAATCGAAGGCCAGGAACGACAGCGTCGGTGCCGGTGCAGGTGCCGG
>JBBRVT010000414.1:0-4149 GCA_038246615.1 Burkholderiales bacterium | reverse complement strand
GATGATGTCGCTGACCCTGGTGCCGGCCGTGACCTTGATGCCCTTCAGTTCGTTGCGATAGCGCGCCGGGTCTTCGCCGCCCTCGCCGGTGTTGCTCTTGCCGCCGATGCGGTTCATCGCGATGGCCAGCGTGCTGTGCGCTTCGGTGCTGATCGAACCCAGCGACATGGCGCCGGTGGCGAAGCGCCTGACGATCTCGCTGGCCGGTTCCACCTCGTCGAGCGGAATGGCCCGGGCGGGGTCGACCTTGAACTCGAACAGGCCGCGCAGCGTCATGTGGCGCTTGCTCTGGTCGTTGATGAGCTGGGCGTATTCCTTGTAGGTGTCGAACTTGTTGGCGCGCGTGCTGTGCTGCAGCTTGGCGATGGCGTCGGGCGTCCACATGTGCTCTTCACCGCGCACGCGCCAGGCGTACTCGCCGCCGGCGTCGAGCATGCGGGCCAGCGTGGGATCGTCGCCGAAGGCGGCGCGGTGCATGCGCAGCGCTTCTTCAGCCACCTCGAAGACACCGATGCCGCCGACCTGGCTGGCGGTGCCGCGGAAGTACTTCTCTACGAAGCTGCCCTCCAGGCCGATCACCTCGAAGAGCTGAGAACCGCAGTACGACATGTAGGTGCTGACACCCATCTTCGACATGATCTTCGACAGACCCTTGCCGATCGCCTTCACGTAGTTGTAGATGGCCTTCTCGGCGCTCAGCGCGCCGGGCAACGACTTGTGCAACGAGTTTTGCAAATGAGCCAGGGTTTCCATCGCCAGGTAGGGATGCACGGCCTCGGCGCCGTAACCGGCCAGCACGGCGAAGTGATGCACCTCGCGCGCCGAGCCGGTCTCCACCACCAGGCCGGCGGTGGTGCGCAGGCCCTCGCGCACCAGGTGGTGGTGCACGGCCGAGAGCGCCAGCAGGGCAGGGATGGCGACGTGTTCGCGCGCCAGCCCGCGGTCGGTGATGATCAGGATGTTGTGGCCGTCGTGCAGCGCGTCCACCGCTTCGGCGCACAGCGAGGCCAGCTTGGCCTCGATGCCGGCGCGGCCCCAGGCCAGCGGGTAGGTGATGTCGAGCTCATAGCTCTTGAACTTGCCGCCGGTGTGCTGCTCGATGCTGCGCAGGCGCGCCATGTCATCGAA
Source organism: Burkholderiales bacterium (assembly GCA_038246615.1). Classification (GTDB taxonomy): domain Bacteria; phylum Pseudomonadota; class Gammaproteobacteria; order Burkholderiales; family Burkholderiaceae_C; genus Pseudaquabacterium. Next base: position 3,021 of record JBBRVT010000414.1, on the reverse strand, counting down.
GTCGAGGATCGGCTGCGTCACTTCCAGCCGCATCGGCGGGTTCACCGCGTTGATGTCGAGCAGGTTCGGCTTGGGGCCGATGAAGCAGTTCAACGACATCACGATCGCCTCGCGGATCGGGTCGATCGGCGGGTTGGTGACCTGCGCGAAGAGCTGCTTGAAGTAGTTGTAGAGCGGCTTGTTCTTGTCCGACAGCACTGCCAGCGGCGAGTCGTTGCCCATCGAGCCGATGCCCTCTTCGCCGTTCGCGGCCATCGGCGCCAGCAGGAACTTGATGTCTTCCTGCGTGGTGCCGAAGGCCTGCTGGCGGTCGAGCAGGCCTTCAGCATGCGCCGGCGCCGGGCCACCGGCGGGAATGGCATCCAGCCGGATGCGCACGTTCTCGATCCACTGCCGGTAGGGCTTGGCGAAGGCGAACTGGTTCTTCAGTTCTTCGTCGTCGATGATGCGGCCCTGCTCCAGGTCGATCAGGAACATCTTGCCGGGCTGCAGGCGCCACTTCTTGACGATCTTGCGCTCGGCGAAGGGCAGCACGCCGCTCTCGCTGGCCAGCACCACCAGGTCGTCGTCGGTGACGATGTACCTGGCGGGCCGCAGGCCATTGCGGTCGAGCGTGGCGCCGATCTGCTTGCCATCGGTGAAGACCATCGCCGCCGGGCCGTCCCAGGGCTCCAGCATCGCGGCGTGGTACTCGTAGAAGGCGCGGCGGCGCGCGTCCATCATCTCGTGCTGTTCCCAGGCCTCGGGGATCATCATCATCGCCGCCTGGGCCATCGGGTAGCCGGCCATGGTGAGCAGCTCCAGCGCGTTGTCGAAGGTGGCGGTGTCGCTCTGGCCCTCGAAGCTGATCGGGTAGAGCTTCTTGAGGTCATCGCCCAGCACCGGGCTCTTCATCACGCCTTCCCGGGCGCGCATCCAGTTGAAGTTGCCCTTCACCGTGTTGATCTCGCCGTTGTGCGCCACCATGCGGTAAGGGTGGGCCAGCGGCCATTCCGGGAAGGTGTTGGTGGAAAAGCGCTGGTGCACCAGCGCCAGCGCCGAGACCACACGCTCGTCGGTCAGGTCCTTGTAGTACTGGCCCACCTGGTCGGCCAGCAGCAGGCCCTTGTAGATGATGGTGCGGCAGCTCATGCTGGGCACGTAGTACTCGCGGCTGTGGGTGAGCTGCAGCTTCTGGATCGCCGCGCTGGCGGTCTTGCGGATGACGTAGAGCTTGCGCTCCAGCGCGTCCGGCACGATCACGTCGGTGCCGCGGCCGATGAAGATCTGGCGGATCACCGGCTCTTTGGCGCGCACCGCCGGGCTCATCGGCATGTCGCGGTTCACCGGCACGTCGCGCCAGCCCAGCAGCACCTGGCCTTCGGCCTTGACGGCGCGCGCCAGTTCATGCTCGCAGGCCAGGCGGCTGGCCTGCTCCTTGGGCAGGAAGATCATGCCGACGCCGTACTCGCCGGGCGGCGGCAGCAGCACGCCCAAAGCGCCGTCGGGCGCACGGCCAGACGCCGCCATCTCGGCGCGGAAGTACTCGTCGGGGATCTGGATCAGGATGCCGGCGCCGTCGCCCATCAGCTTGTCCGCACCCACCGCACCGCGGTGGTCCAGGTTCTCCAGGATCTTCAGGCCCTGCTCGACAATGCTGTGCGCGCGCTGGCCCTTGATGTGGGCGACAAAACCGACCCCGCAGGCGTCCCGCTCGTTGGCCGGGTCGTACAGACCGTGCCGCACCAGATCGGCAATCTCGGCGGCGGTGGCCGGCGTGGCTTCCATGCCAGCGGTGTGGTCGGTCATGGCGCGCTCCTTCACAATTCGGGGGATGGCAATTTACTGCAGCGCAGCAAGAGACTCAAGCGGAAATAAATGGGGTCAGACTTATTTGATCGCAGATGCTCGGTCATCTGTTGGAAATATTGGGGACAGATCAAACGTAGCCCGCTGCGGTGCAGGCCAGCAAGTCCCGCGCCTGCCGACCTTGCGCATCAGCCCTGGCGCGGCGGGCGGCCCCGCGGCCGCGGCCGCACCGGGCGGTCGGCCTGCTGGGCCAGCGCCGCCAGAAAGCCGGCATCGCCGACCGCCCAGCCTTTTTGGACAGCCTCGGCCAGCGCGGCGGCACGCTCGGGCGCCAGCCCGTCGGCCAGGCAGCGCCGGTAGGCGGCCTCGCGCTCGAACGGCGTGTTGCCCAGCGCCCACCAGGCAGCGCAATCGGTGATCAGCGGGTCACGCCTCTGGCCCAGGTGGTGGCCCAGGCTGCTGCGGTCGGCCGCACCGGCGCCGCTGGCCTGGCCCTGCAGGTCGACATGCAGCAGGGCCTCCAGCAGGTGCGTGCCGGGCTGCACCACCGCTGTGCGGAAGCGCCCGGCCCACAGCGTGCCGCGCCGGCCATGGCGCCGGTTGAAGGCCGCGCCGTAGCGCCGGCCCAGGCCCTGCATCAGCGCGCCGATGGCGCTGTCGGTGGCGGGCGTCAGCAGCAGCAACACCTCGGCAGGCTGCAGCGCATAGGCATGTACCGCCACGCCGTGCTGCAGCGCGGCTTCACGCAGCGCCGCCAGGAACAACTGGCGGTCGCCGTCGTCGGTGAACACCGGCTGTGCGCTGTGGCCCAGCATCAGCGCCAGGTGGGCCTGGCCGGCCACGGCCAGTCGGGGCAGGCGGGCCATCTGCCTCAGAGCCTGAGAGCGCCCCCAGACCTGCCGCTTCGCGTCAGGCCCCCCGAGGGGGATGAGGAAACTTGGGAGCGGCCCGGCGTTTCCTCATGAGTTTTTCGGGCGTGCCAGAACAGCGCGTCAAAGGGCGCCCGATCTAGGCGCAAAGCGCAGCCATAGCCCGGGCTATGGCGAGCATTTGCAACGACGAGCGGGGGCACTTTGGCGTGGTGAGCGGGCATGAACGAAAGACTCTCAGGCTCTCAGGCGATGTGAGGTGCCACCACCGGCGCCCAGGCCTGCGCGCCGAACAGGTCGCGCCCGGTCAGGCGGCGGTGCTCGCGCATGGCGAAGCGGTCGGTCATGCCGGCCACATAGTCGG
>JBBRVT010000413.1:0-4150 GCA_038246615.1 Burkholderiales bacterium | reverse complement strand
GGGCTTCACCTATGTGGGCCCGATCGACGGCCATGACCTGGACGCGCTGATCCCCACGCTGGAGAACCTGCGCGACAAGAAGGGCGCGCAGTTCCTGCACGTGGTCACCAAGAAGGGCTACGGCTACAAGCTGGCCGAGAATGACCCGATCAACTACCACGGCCCGGGCAAGTTCGACCCCAGCGTCGGCCTGACCCAGCCCGCCACCGTGCCCAAGCTCACCTTCACCCAGGTGTTCGGCCAGTGGTTGTGCGACATGGCGGCGGCCGACGAGCGGCTGGTGGCCATCACCCCGGCGATGCGTGAAGGCTCGGGCATGGTCGAGTTCGAGAAGCGCTTTCCCAAGCGGTACCACGACGTCGGCATTGCCGAGCAGCACGCGCTCACCTTTGCCGCCGGCCTGGCCTGCGAAGGGCTGAAGCCGGTGGTGGCGATCTACAGCACCTTCCTGCAGCGCGGCTACGACCAGCTGATCCACGACGTGGCACTGCAGAACCTGCCGGTGGTGTTCGCGCTCGACCGCGCCGGCATCGTCGGTGCCGACGGCGCCACCCACTGCGGCGCCTACGACATCGCCTACGTGCGCTGCATCCCCAACATGGCCATGCTCACGCCGTCGGACGAGGACGAGTGCCGCAAGGCGCTGTCCACCGCCTTCGCACGCAACCACCCGGTGGCCGTGCGCTACCCGCGCGGCGCCGGCATCGGCAAGCGGCCCGAGGCCAATCTCGACACCCTGCCCTGGGGCCGTGGCGAGTTGCGGCGCACCGCCGGTGCGCAGCCGGCGGTGCCCGGCGCGCTCGGCCGCCGTGTGGCCATCCTGGCTTTCGGCACGGTGCTGCATGCGGCGCTGGCTGCGGCCGAGAAGCTCGATGCCAGCGTGGCCAACATGCGCTTTGCAAAGCCGATCGACGAGGCCCTGGTGCTGGAGCTGGCGCGCACCCACGACGCGCTGGTCACGGTGGAAGAGGGCTGCCTGCCCGGCGGTGCCGGCAGCGCGGTGGGCGAATGCCTGGCCGCTGCCGGTGTGGCGCTGCCGCTGCTGCACCTGGGCCTGCCGGATGAATTCATCGAGCATGGCGACCCGGCCAAGCTGATCGCGCTGGTGGGGCTGGACGCAGCCGGTATCGAGGCTGCAGTGCGCAAGCGTTTCGGCAAGGCGCTGTCGCTGGTCAAGCCTGCGGTCAACGATTGAGCGCCGTTCTTGCGCTGCCTGCCATGCAGCGCCTGGCGGCCGCGCCGCGATGAGTCTTGCCGCTGGCCTGATCGACGCCCAGGTGCATGACGCGCTGGCCATGCGCCGCGCGCCGGCCAGCCTGCTGCAGCTGGCGCTGATGGACGCGCGCAACCGCACGCTCGGCTGGCTGTCGGCCTTCGACGGGCTGCAGTTCAGCACCGGCTTCGACGGCTTCGACCCGCCCTGGTGGCTGGCCGGCCAGGCTGGCTGGCACCAGGAATACTGGGTGGCGCGCCATGTGCAGCGCGGCCGCGGCGAGGCGGCCGACCCCGGCGGCCTGCGGCTGGCGTCGGTGCATGCCCGGGCCGATGCCTGGTTCGACCCGGCGGCCAGCCAGCGCACAGCGCGCTGGCAGCCCGGCGGGCCCGGCATCGAAGTGCTGCGCCAGTACCTGGCCGACACCCTCGACACCACGCTCGAACTGCTGGAGAAGGCCGGCGACGACGATGCTGCCCTGCATGTCTACCGCCAGGTGCTGCACCATGAAGACCGGCTGGGTGAGCAGCTGGCGGTGCTGGTGCAGGCGCTGGACCTGGCACCCGAGCGCCAGCAGGCGCTGCAAGCGCGCGGCCTGTGGCCGGCGCTGCCCAGCCGGGCCCGGCGCGACGCGCTGGTGCTGGGCGGCCAGCGGCTGTGCCTGGGTTCACCGCCGGGTGGCTTCGTGCCCGATGGCGAGCGCTGGGCGCACGAGGTCCAGGTGCCGGTCTTCGAGATCGACCTGCAGCCGGTGTGCTGGTCGCAGTTTGCCGAATTCGTCGACGACGGCGGCTACGACGACCGCCGCTGGTGGGCAGCGGCCGGCTGGGACCAGCTGGAAGCCAGCGGCCGCCGTGCGCCGCGCTATGTGGAGCAGGTCTCCGGCGGGGTGCTGGCGCGGCGTGGCGGGCGGCTGCAGCGCCTGCCCGGGGCACAGGCGGCGCTGCATGTCAACGCGCACGAGGCCGAGGCCTGGTGCCGCTGGGCCGGCCGGCGCCTGCCGTCAGAAGCCGAATGGGAACTGGCCGCCACGCTGGCCGGCGCACGCGGTTTTTCATGGGGCGAGCTGGCCGAATGGGTGGCCGGCAGCGCGTGCGCGTATCCGGGCGCGCCGGCCTGGCCGGCCGACGCCGGCGCCAACCGGGTGCAGCGCGGCGCCAGCGCCTGGGCCAGCACGCGGCTGCGGCATCCGCGCGCGCGGCAGGCGGTTGCAGGCGGGCGCGACGAGGGCTTCGTCGGCTTCCGCAGCTGCGCGGTCTAACCGCACCGGTCCAGCCGCTCTCGTCCAGCCGCACCGGTCTAATTCTCGACCAGGCCTTCGCGCACCGCCAGCCGCACCAGTGAGGTGACGCCGGCCACACCCAGCTTGGCCATCACCCGGCTGCGGTAGGTGTCCACCGTCTTGGGCGACAGATGCAGCTGCGCGCCGATGGCCGCGCTGCTGAGGCCGTTGACCACCATGGTGACGATCTGCCGCTCGCGCGGCGAAAGGATGGCGAACGGGTCGGCCGGGGCGTCGTTGGTCAGCGCCTGCAGCGCCAGGTCGGCCACTTGCGGGCCGAAGAACCGGCGGCCGGCGGCCACCGCGTCGATGGCCTGCAGCAACTCGGCCGCGCCCGCGTCCTTCAGCACATAGCCGGCGGCGCCCAGGCGCACCGCCTCGGCCACATGGCGGGGCTGGGCCGAGATGGTCAGTACCACCGCCTTGACCGGGGAATCGCGCTTCTTCAGGTCTTGCAGCACCTCGAAGCCCGACCGCTCGCCCAGGCCCAGGTCGAGCAGCATCACCTGGGCCTGCTGCTGCTGGGCCTCGACCACCGCCTGGGTGGGGTCGCTGCTTTCGCCGACCACCTGGTGGCCCGCAGCTTCCAGCAACGCATGCAGACCGTCGCGCAGGAGCAGCTGGTCGTCGACCAGATAGATGCGGGTCATGCCGTGCGGTCCGTCGTGGTGCCCTGTGCCCGCTGCGCTTGGCGCGTCATCTTCCATCCCTGCGGTTGTCGTTTGGCGTCAACGCCCTGCGAAGACCACGATACCAAATGCAGGCGCGGTTGGTCCGAATTGAAGCAATGCACGGGAAAACCTGGGCTTGGTGATGGGTTGGCGCCACGGTCTGATACCGGTTTGCCAAGCTGGGGCAGCCTGCCCCGAAGCGACCCATGGCCCGCATGCTGCGGGCACCTGCTGCGAACCCTGCCGATGAGACCGTTGAAGCCCCTGCGTACCACCCTCGCCGCCGCCTGCTGTCTGGCCTGTGCGGCCCAGCCTGCATTGGCCCAGACCGAAGCCGTGGTGGTCACTGGCTCGTTGCGGGCGCAGCGCGTGCTGGACGCACCCTTCGCCATCACCACGCTGGATGCCACCGCGCTGCGCGATGCCGGGCCGATGGTCAACCTGTCGGAGGCGCTGGGCGCGGTGCCCGGCCTGGTGGTGAACAACCGCAACAACTACGCGCAAGACCTGCAGATCAGCGCGCGCGGCTTCGGCGCGCGGGCCGGATTCGGCGTGCGCGGGCTGCGGCTCTACACCGACGGCATCCCCGCCACCATGCCCGACGGCCAGGGCCAGGTGGCCCACTTCGACCTGGCCGGCGCGCAGCGGGTCGAGGTGCTGCGCGGGCCGTTCTCGGTGCTCTACGGCAACAGTTCCGGCGGGGTGATCGCGCTGTTTGGCGCGCCGGTCACCAGCGCAGTGGCCGAAGCCGGTGCTGACGCCGGCAGCTTCGGCTTGCGCCAGGCGCGCGCCAGCATCGCGGCGCCGCTGGGCAGCGGCTTCGACCTGCGCGCCAGCCTGTCCAGGATGGACACCGACGGCTTCCGCCCGCAGAGTGCGGCCGATCGGCGCCTCGCCAATCTGCGCCTGGGCTGGCAGGGCACCAACGACCGCGTCGTGCTGCTGGTGTCCGACCATGCGCAGAATGCGCAGGACCCGTTGGGG
>JBBRVT010000412.1:0-4152 GCA_038246615.1 Burkholderiales bacterium | reverse complement strand
GCTTAACGGCCGTTGCCGGTCGATTCGGCTGAAGTTTGATCGGTGTCGTTTCGATGGCGCGCATTTTCAGCCCGGCGCCGGGCAGGCTGAGGACAATGTCTGCCTGACCACAGCCAACCGTGCCATGTCGACGGCCCGCCTGCTGCACCATGCCCACCGACCTGTCTGCCGCCCCTGACCTGCCTGCTGCCGTTGCGGCCCACCCGGTGTTCGGCCTGCTGGGCGCGCCGGCCCAGGCTGACCTGTGCACCCGCCTGCGACTGCAGACGGCCGAGGCCGGTGCCAGCCTGGCCGACGGCCCGGCCCTGGTGCAGCGGCTGGGCTGGTTGCTGGCCGGCGACGCCGTGCTGCAGCGGCAGCACCCCACCGACAGTGTGCCGCTGCGCGCTGGCGACCTGTTCGGCTGCGGCGCCGCACCACACGACGACCCGCTGGACTGGGCTGTTCTGGCCCAGGCCGGCGTGCGGCTGGCCTGGCTGCCGGCCGAGGACGTGGGCGCGCTGCGCGCCGCTTGCGCACCGCTGCAGGCCCTGCTGGCGCCACCGCGCCAGGGTGGCCCCGCCGCACCCGCCGCCGCTGGCAGCGATCCGCACCTGAACCTGCTGACAACCCCGGTGTCGGCCCTGATCAGGCGGGCGCCGATCACCCTGCCGCCCACGGCCAGCATCCGCGAGGCGGCGCAGCTGATGCAGGCGCAACGGGTGTCGTCGGTGCTGATCGTCGCGCAGGGGCAGTTGTTCGGCCTGGTCACCGACCGCGACTTGCGCAACCGCGTGGTGGCCCAGGGGCTCGACACCGGCCGCCCGGTGATCGACATCACCACCCTGGCACCGCTGAGCGTGGATGTGCGTGCGCCGGGCTTCGACGCACTGCTGTTGATGGCGCGCAACAACATCCACCATGTACCAGTGCGTGATGGCGACCAAGTGGTGGGTATGGTCACCGCCACCGACCTGACCGAGCAGCACAGCACCTCGGCGGTGTACCTGGTCAGCGACATCCACAAGCAGGCCGATCTGGCGGGGCTGGTGGCGGCATCGGTCAAGGTGGGGCCGCTGCAGCGCCAGCTGGCGGCTGCCCAGGCCAGCGCCTATGCCACCGGCCACATCGTCACCGCCGTCACCGACGCCATCACCAGCCGGCTGCTGCAGCTGGCCGAGGCCAGGCTGGGCCCGCCGCCGGTGGACTACGCTTGGGTGGCGGCTGGCTCGCAGGCGCGCAATGAGCAGACCGCCCGCAGCGACCAGGACAACTGCCTGATCCTGGACGACCGCTATGACGAAGCCGCCCACGGCGCCTATTTCCAGGGCCTGGCCAATGCCGTCAACGACGGCCTGGACGCCTGCGGCTATGTGTACTGCCCCGGCGAGATGATGGCCCGCACCGACACCTGGCGCCAGCCACAGCGCAGCTGGGCCGCGTACTTCGCGGGCTGGACCCAGCGGCCCGAGCCCAAGGCGCTGATGCTGACGTGCGTGTTCTTCGACCTGCGGCTGATCCACGGCCGCGCCAGCCTGCTGGACGACCTGCGCCGCCAGGTGCTGCAGCAGACACGGGCCAACCGCATCTTCCTGGCCTACATGGTGGGCAATGCGCTGACACACCGCCCACCGCTGTCGCTGTTCGGCGCGCTGGCACCCATCCGCTCGGGCGAGCACCGCGACACCATCGACCTCAAGCACAGCGGCATCGTGCCCATCGTCGACCTGGCGCGCATCTACGCGCTGGCCGGCGGCCATGCCGAGGTGAACACGCATGACCGCCTGGCGGTGGCCGCCGAGAGCAAGGAGATCAGCGTGCAGAGCGCGCATGACCTGCGTGACGCGCTGGAATTCGTGTCCCGCCTGCGCATCCGCCACCAGGCGCAGCAACTGGCCAGCGGCGGCCAGGCCGACAACTTCATTGCCCTGGGCGAACTGAGCAACTTCGAGCGCAGCCAGCTGAAGGACGCCTTCGGCGTGGTGCAGACGCTGCAGAGCGTGCTGGCACAGCGCTACCGCTGAGCGCCACCAGGGCCGGGCCGCGCCCGGCGCACCACCTGAGGCGCGTGGTCAGTACTTCAGCCGCGCGTAGTAGGTTTTCTGCGCTGCCTCGCGGGCCTGGCCCAGGGTGTGGATGCCCATCTCGGCCAGCAGCGGGATCAGCTTCTGGAACACCTCGGCAGTGACCAGGGCGTCGCCCAGCGCGGTGTGGCGGCCCACCACGGCGATGGACAAGCGTTCGGCGATGGCCTCCAGCCGGTGGGATTCCTGGTTCGGGTGCACCACGGCCGACAGCAGCAGCGTGTCGAGCACCGGCTGCTCGAAGCGCAGGCCGGTGGCCTTCTCCTTGAGTTGCAGGAAGCGCATGTCGAAGGCGGCGTTGTGGGCCACCAGCACCGTGTCCTGCGCAAAGGCATGGAAGGCCGGCAGCACGCTGCGGATGTCGGGCTTGCCCGCCACCATGCCGGGCGTGATGCCGTGGATGGGAATGCCGGCGGCAGGGATGTCGCGCCGCGGGTCGACCAGCTGGTCGAAGCACTCGCCGCGCAGCAGCCGGCCATGGAGCAGCCGCGTGGCGCCGACCTGGATGATCTCGTCACCGCCGGCCGGGTTGAGCCCGGTGGTCTCGGTGTCGAACACCGTGAAGGTCAGATCCACCAGGCGGCGCTCGTCCAGCGCATGGCTGCTCTCGGTGTTGGCGAACAGGTCGAAGTCGTAGTACTCGGGCCGGCTGTCGCCCGGCAGCGCTGCTGCGTCGCGCTGGTCTTGCTCGGCCTGCGGCGCCAGCGGCAGCAGGAAGCGGAAGAACGCCTGGTGCCGCGCCCGGTCACGCTCGAACCAGAACTCACCGCCGTGGCGCTGCACCACATCACGCACGGTGAGCGAACTGGTCTCCTGGCCGGCAGCCAACGGGTCCATCTCCCAGCTCACCACAGTCTCGGTGCTCATGGCATGGCCCGTCCACACCAGATCGAGGTGGGCGCGCTGGCCGCCCGCCGCCTGCAGCCGCAGGTGCAGGGCCTTGATCTCGAACTCGCCATGCAGGCGCTGGGCCAGGTAGCCCAGGCACTGCAGCAGGGCAAAGCTGTCGAGCTTGAGCCACAGCGCCTCGTCCTGGTCCAGCACGCTGGTGCGCAGCCCGGTGGTCTGCCCGATGCGCTGGCGCGCGGCCTGCAAGAAGTCGGTGCCCAGCATCTCCTCCAGCGGCCAGCGGGTGGCCAGGCCCTGGGCGTTCTGGCTGGCCAGCGCGTTGAGGCGCCGGCCCATCGCCTGTGACTCTTCGCGGATGACGCCGACGAAACGGTCGTGCAGTCCTGGCGGCAGGCCCGGGTCGTCCAGCATTTCCGCCGCTGCCTGCAGGTTGGCCAGCGCGCCGCGGCTGCCTTCGGTCAAGCCGTGCAGCAAGCGCTCCTGCGCGGCCTCATCCTCATAGGCACGGGTGATGTTGTCGAGCATCAGCACGAAGCCGCTCAAGGCCTGGGCAGCATCTGCGGGCATGCCCTCGGCGCCGCCATCGGCCACCGCGCGCACCGGCGCCAGTTGCACCCGCAGCAGCTGGCCCGAGCGGGTGGTGGTGACGAACTGCGCACTGGGGTGCGGCGCCCCGCGCTGCAGCCGCTGCTGCACGCTGTCCAGCGCATGGGCCACCAGCTTGCGGTCGAACACCGCGTAGACCGAACGGCCCAGGCCGATCAGCTCGGCTCCGTCGGCCAGTTGCGGCGCGGCCGAGAGCGCACGGAACTGCATGCGGGCCCGGTTGTTGTAGAGCAGGATGCGGCCATCGAGGTTGCAAACCACCACGCTCTGCGTCAGCTCGCTCATCAGCGCGGCCAGGCGGTTGCGCTCCTGCGCGACACCGTGGCTGGCCTGGGCCACCTGGGCGGCCATGTCCCGCCGCAGCTGGTCACGCTGTTGCGCCAGTTCATTGAGCATGCGGGCCAGGGCCTGCACCACGGGGGCGCCGTCGTCGCTGCGCAGGCTGCGCTGTGCATCGGTGCGCAGCAGTACCTGGGCCTCTTCCAGCAGACGGGCCGGCGCGGTGGCCCAACGCCGCACCAGGGGCTGCACCGCCCAGGCCACCAGCGCCGCCAGCGCCAGGCAGGCCATCACCAGCAGCGGCCAGCGCGTGCCCAGGGCCGTGCCGAGCAGCGCCTGCGCGTCCGGCGCCAGG
>JBBRVT010000411.1:0-4160 GCA_038246615.1 Burkholderiales bacterium | reverse complement strand
CGGGCACGACACCGGCACGACACCGGCACGACACGCGCATGTCACGCGCATGTCACGGCGCGCACACGAACATACATTCTAGACTGTATGTATACTGCGCCGCTTGCCGGAGCCGCCGGGGTTTTCCTGGCCCACGCGACCGAGGACCCCGCCTTGCCTGAAGCCACCCCCCTCTCGCGGGCGCCGCTCGCCCCGCCGTCTGCCGCCGCCCCTGGCGCCACCCCTGGCACGGGTACCAGCGTGTTGACCGCGCTGCTGTGCGCTGTGCTGCTGGTCGCCTGCAAGGGCCCCGACGCCGTCCCGGGCGCCGGTGGCAAGCCGCCGCCGCCGGCGGTGGGCGTGGTCACGGTGGCGCCGCAGACGGTGGTTCTGGCCAGTGAACTGCCGGGTCGGGTGGAGCCGCTGCGAAGCGCTCAGGTGCGCGCGCGCATCAATGGCGTGGTGCTGCAGCGCCAGTTCACCGAGGGCAGTGAAGTGGTCGCCGGCCAGCCGCTGTTCCGCATCGACCCCGCCGCCTACCAGGCGGCGCTGGACAGCGCGCTGGCCCAGCAAGCCCGCGCCGAGGCCAGCCTGGCCCAGTTCACGGCCACGGCCGAACGCTACAAGCCGCTGGCCGAGGCCCGGGCCATCAGTGCCCAGCAGTTTGCCGATGCCGCCGCCGCGCAGCAGACCGCCCGCGCCGACGTGGCGGCGGCCCGGGCCGCGGTGCAGAGTGCGCGCATCAATCTGGGCTACACGCAGGTGCGGGCGCCGATTGCGGGTCGCATCGGCAGGGCACTGGTGACCGAAGGCGCGCTGGTCAGTGCGGCCGAGGCCACGCCCCTGGCCCTGGTGCAGCAGACCTCGCGGGTCTATGTCAACTTCACGCAGTCCAGCGCCGAGGTGCTGCGCCTGCGCAAGGCGGTGGCCGCGAACACGCTGCGCCGCACCGGCAATGGCAAAGACAAGGGCACGCTGCCGGTGCGTGTGGTGCTGGAAGACGGCACCGAATTGCCGCAACCCGGCAGGCTGCTGTTCAGCGACCTCTCGGTCGACCCCTCGTCCGGCCAGGTGACCTTGCGTGCCGAGGTACCCAATGCCGACGGCCTGCTGCTGCCCGGCCAGTATGTGCGTGTGCGCCTGGCGCAGGCCGAGTTGCCTGGCGGCATCCTGCTGCCGCAGCAGGCGGTGACGCGCTCGCCGCAGGGCGACACGGTGCTGGTGGTCGGTGAAGGCAACAAGCCGGCGCGGCGCCCGGTGCAGATCAGCCGGGCCCAGAACGGGCAATGGGTGGTGACGGGCGGCCTGCAGGCGGGCGAAAAGGTGATCGTCGATGGCTTCCAGAAAATGTTCGTGCCCGGTGCGCCGGTGAACCCGGTGGCCTGGACGGCGCCGGGTGCGGCGTCTGGTACAGCGCCTGGCGCAGCGTCTGGTGCAGCGTCTGGCGCCGCAGCCGCGACGGCCCCGGCCCCCGCCGCCAGCCGCTGAGCAGGGCGCCGATCCATGGCCCGCTTCTTCATCGACCGACCCATCTTCGCATGGGTCATTGCACTGTTCATCCTGGTGCTGGGCGGGGTGTCCATCACCCAGCTGCCGGTGTCGCAATACCCACCGGTGGCGCCTCCGGCCATCGTCATCACGGCCGTTTACCCCGGTGCGTCGGCACAGACGCTGGAAGACAGCGTGCTGTCCATCGTCGAGCAGGAGATGAACGGTGCGCCGGGCCTGATCTACGTCGAAAGCGTGGCCCAGGCCAACGGCAGCGGCACCATCACGCTGACCTTCGAGACCGGCACCAATGCCGACCTGGCGCAGGTGGAGGTGCAAAACCGGTTGGGCCGCGCCACGCCGCGCCTGCCCGCGGCCGTGCAGCAGCAGGGCGTGCGCGTGGACAAGGCGCGCGCGAACTTTCTGCTCTTCACCATCCTGACCAGTTCCGACCCGGCCTGGGACCCGATCGCGCTGGGCGATTACGCCGCACGCAACGTGCTGCCCGAACTGCAGCGCGTGGACGGCGTCGGCCAGGCGCAGCTGTTCGGCACCGAACGCGCCATGCGCATCTGGGTGGACCCGGCCAAGCTGCTGGGCCTGAAGCTGAGCACCGCCGACGTGACGGCTGCCATCCGCGCGCAGAACGCGCAGGTGCCCGCGGGCAGCATCGGCGCCTTGCCCAACGTGGCCGGGCAGGGCATCTCGGCCACCGTCGTCGTCAGCGGGCAGCTGGGCTCGATCGAGCAGTTCGGCAACGTCACGCTGCGCGCCAACACCGACGGCAGCACGGTGCGGCTGAAGGACGTGGCGCGCATCGAACTGGGGGCGCAGAGCTACGCCACCTCGGCGCGCCTGAACGGCAAACCCTCCACCGGCATCGGTGTGCAACTGGCGCCCACCGGCAACGCCCTGCAGACCGCTGCTGCCGTCAAGGCGAAGATGCAAGAGCTGGAGCGCTTCTTCCCGCCGGGCATGAGCTACGCCATCCCCTACGACAGCTCGCGCTTCGTGCAGATCTCCATCACGCAGGTGGTGATCACGCTGCTGGAAGCCATGGCGCTGGTGTTCGCGGTGATGTATCTGTTCTTGCAGAACTTCCGCTACACCATCATCCCCACCATCGTGGTGCCGGTGGCGCTGCTGGGCACTTTCGGCGTGTTGTTGGCACTGGGCTTTTCCATCAACGTGCTGACCATGTTCGGCATGGTGCTGGTGATCGGCATCGTCGTCGACGACGCCATCGTCGTGGTGGAAAACGTCGAACGCATCATGAGCGAGGAAGGCCTGCCGCCGCTGGAAGCCACGAGAAAGGCCATGGGGCAAATCTCCAGCGCCATCGTCGGCATGACCCTGGTGCTGATCGCGGTGTTCGTGCCGCTGGCCTTCTTTGCCGGCTCGGTGGGCAACATCTACCGCCAGTTCAGTGCGGTGATGGTGGCATCCATCAGCTTCAGCGCGCTGATGGCGCTGAGCCTGACGCCGGCGCTGTGCGCCACGCTTTTGAAACCAGTCAAAGCAGGTGAACACCTGCAGCGCAAGGGCCTGTTCGGTGCCTTCAACCGCTTCTTCAAGCGCACCGCCCACGGCTACGAGGGCGTGGTGGCGCACATGCTGGGCAGGGCGGCCCGCTACCTGGTCATCTACGTGGCCGTCATCGCCGTGGTGGCCTGGGTCTACAACCGGCTGCCAGGGTCGTTCCTGCCGGCCGAAGACCAGGGCAACATGATCGTCAACATCCAGCTGCCGCCGGGGGCGACGCAAGAGCGCACGCAGGCCGTGCTCGAGCAGGTCGAGGCCTACATCCTCAAGCAGCCCGAGGTGCAGAGCATGGTGGGTGTGATGGGCTTCAGCTTCAGCGGCCAGGGCCAGAATGCCGCGTTGGCCTTCGTGACGCTGAAGGACTGGGACGAGCGCCCGAACCCCGAGAACAGCGCGCAGGCGGTGGCCGGCCGTGCCTTCGGCGCGCTGATGGGCATCCGCGACGCCTTCATCTTCCCGCTGAGCCCGCCGCCCATTCCTGAGCTGGGCCAGGCCTCGGGCTTCAACTTCCGGCTGCAAGACCGCGCCGGCCAGGGCCATCAGGCCCTGGTGGCAGCGCGCAACCAGCTGCTGGGCATGGCCGCGCAGAGCAAGGTGCTGACGCAAGTACGCCCCGACGGGCTGGAAGATGCGCCGCAGCTGCTGATCGACATCGACCGCGACAAGGCCGCCGCGCTGGGCGTGGACTTCGGCGCCATCAGTGCCAGCATCGGCACGGCGCTGGGCTCGTCTTACGTCAACGACTTCCCCAGCCAGGGCCGCTTGCAGCGGGTGGTGGTGCAGGCCGACGCGCCGGCACGGATGCAGCCCGACGACCTGCTGCGCCTGACGGCCACCAACCGCAGTGGTCAGCCGGTGCCGATGTCGGCCTTCGCCAGCACGCGCTGGGTCGTGGGCGCGATGCAGACGGTGCGCTACAACGGCTACCCGGCGATGCGCATCAGCGGCAGTGCCGCGCCGGGCTCCAGCACCGGCGATGCCTTGGTGGAGATGGAGCGCCTGGCGGGCCAGTTGCCGCAGGGGTTCGGTTTCGAGTGGACCGGCCAGTCACGCGAAGAGCGGCTCGCCGGATCGCAGGCTTTCATCCTGTTCGGCTTCGCGCTGCTGGCGGTGTTCCTGGCGCTGGCCGCGTTGTACGAAAGCTGGTCGAT
>JBBRVT010000410.1:0-4163 GCA_038246615.1 Burkholderiales bacterium | reverse complement strand
CAGCACATCCGCCGCGAGAAGGCCACCAGCAACATCTGCACCGCCCAGGTGCTGCTGGCCGTCATCGCCGGCATGTATGCCGTCTACCACGGCCCCGCCGGCCTGAAGCGCATCGCCCAGCGGGTGGCGCGGCTCACCGCCATCCTGGCCCAGGGCCTGCAGCAGCTGGGTGTGCAGGTGCGCAGCAAGACCGCGTTCGATGCCATCGTGGTCGACAGTGGCGCCGAGACGGCGGCGATTGCCGACCGCGCCGAAACCGCCGGCATGAACCTGCGCCGTTTCCGCGAATGGGGCGAGAGCATGCTGGGCATCAACCTCGATGAGACCAGCACCCGCGCCGATGTGCAGGCGCTGTGGGCGGTGTTCGCCCAGCCCGGCCAGGCCCTGCCCGATGCGGCGTTGTTCGATGCGCCGATCGACAGTCTGATCCCGGCCGCACTGCGCCGCAGCAGCGCCTTTCTCACCCACCCGGTGTTCAACACGCACCACAGCGAGACCGAGATGCTGCGCTACATCCGCAGCCTGTCGGACAAGGACCTGGCACTCGACCGCAGCATGATCCCGCTGGGCAGCTGCACGATGAAGCTCAACGCCACCAGCGAGATGATCCCCATCACCTGGCCCGAGTTCGCCAACATCCACCCGTTTGCGCCGGCCGCGCAGCGCGCGGGTTATGCGCTGCTGAACGACCAGCTCTGCAGCTGGCTCAGCCAGGCCACCGGCTATGCCGGCATCAGCCTGCAGCCCAATGCCGGGTCACAAGGGGAATATGCCGGCCTGCTGGCCATCCGCGGCTGGCATGCGTCACGCGGCGAAGGCCACCGCACCATCTGCCTGATTCCCGAATCGGCCCACGGCACCAACCCCGCCAGCGCGCAGATGGCCGGCATGCAGGTGGTGGTGGTGCGGTGCGACGCACAGGGCAATGTCGACCTGGCCGACCTGCAGGCCAAGTGCGAGAAGCACAGCCGCACACTGGCGGCCATCATGATCACCTACCCCAGCACCTACGGCGTGTTCGACACCCAGGTGAAGGCGCTGTGCGCGATGGTGCACAGCCACGGCGGCCGGGTGTACGTGGACGGCGCCAACATGAATGCCCTGGTGGGCGTGGCCGCGCCGGGTGAATTCGGCGGCGACGTCAGCCACCTGAACCTGCACAAGACCTTTTGCATCCCGCATGGCGGCGGCGGGCCGGGCGTGGGCCCGGTGTGCGTGGTGGCCGACCTGGTGCCCTTCCTGCCCGGGCACCGCAGTTCCGGCCTGGCCGGCGGCACCTGCGGCGCCGAGCCGCCGGCCGGTTTCGAGGTGGGCGCGGTGTCGGCCGCGCCGCTGGGCAATGCCGCCGTGCTGCCGATCAGCTGGATGTACGTGCGCATGATGGGCAGCGACGGGCTGACGGCCGCCACCGAGATCGCCATCCTGTCGGCCAACTACGTCGCCGCCCGGCTGGCCGGGCATTACGACATCCACTTCTCGGGCGGCGTGGCCGGGCTGAAGGGCGGCGGCGTGGCGCATGAATGCATCCTCGACCTGCGCCCGCTGAAGGACAGCAGCGGCATCGGCGCCGAAGACGTGGCCAAGCGCCTGGTCGACTACGGCTTCCACGCGCCCACGCTCAGCTTCCCGGTGGCCGGCACACTGATGGTCGAACCCACCGAGAGCGAGCCGCTGGCCGAACTGGACCGCTTCTGCGACGCGATGGTCGCCATCCGCCGCGAGATCGCCCGGGTCGAAGCCGGCACCTGGCCGCGCGACGACAACCCGCTGGTGCACGCGCCGCACACCGCTGCTGCGGTGGCCGCCGACGACTGGGCGCACGCCTACAAGCGCAGCGAAGCGGCCTACCCGCTGCCCGGCCTGCGGCGCGGCAAATACTGGGCGCCGGTGGGCCGGGTGGACAACGTGTGGGGCGACCGCAACCTGTCGTGCAGCTGCATTCCGGTCAGCGACTATGCGGATACGCCAGACACGAACTGACCGGCAGCATCAGAACTTCTTGGAGGACTCTGCAAAAAATGTCAGAATTACGAGGTAAGACAGATAAATCGGAGACTGACATGACCCCTGTCCTGCATACCCGCATGAGCAAGGAAGGCCGGGTGCTGATCCCGGCCGAGTTGCGCCACGCCCTGGGCCTGCAGGCCGAAGAACCGCTGCAGGTGTATGTGGTGGACGGCGAGTTGCGCATCGTCTCGCGCCGGCAGGGCATCCGCCGGGCGCAGGCCATCGCTGCCAAGGTCCGGCAGGCAGATGTCAGCGTGGTCGACGGGTTTCTTGCCGAGAAACGTGCCGCCGCGGCCCTCGAGTGAAGGTCTTCGACAGCTCGGCGGTGCTGGCGGTGCTGTTCAACGAGCCCGGCGCCGAACAGGCCATCCGCTGGCTTGAAGACGACGAAGCCGTCATCAGCAGTGTCAACCAGGCCGAAGTGCTGGCCAAGCTGCTCGACACCGGCCTGAGCGAGGCCGACGTGGCGGCCATCGGCCAGCAACTGCCGCTGCAGGTGTTGCCGTTCAGTGCCCAGCAGGCCCGCATCGCCGGCAACCTGCGGCCTGCCACGCGGGCGATAGGCCTGTCGCTGGGTGACCGCTGCTGTCTGGCGCTGGCGCGAGAGCAGCCCGGTGCCCAGGTCGTCACCGCCGACCGCGCCTGGGCCGGCCTGGCCGGCTTCGACATCGCGTTGATCCGCTGAGAGTGCCCCCAGACCTGCCGCTATGCGTCAGGCCCCCCGAGGGCGCTGTTTCAAGACAGCTTGAACAGCCCCACCTTGTGCGACAGCCGCTCGCCCTGGCCACGCAGCGCGTCCGACGCCACGGCCAGCTGGTCGACCAGACCCGGGTTGCGGGCCGTGCCGTCCTTCAGCACCGTGATCTCGTCGAGGATCGTGGCCGACTCGCCGTCGCCCTGCTGGGTGAGCGTGGCCACGCTTTGCATGGCGGTGTGGATGTCGTCGACATGGCCGTCGGCCTCGACCATCGCCTGGCTGGTCTCGTCGGCCAGCGCACGGCTCTGCTCGATGTCCAGCGTCGAGCGGCCGACGATGTCGCCGACCCTGCGCGCTGATTCGGCACTGCGGTTGGCCAGCGCGCGCACCTCTTGCGCCACCACCGCGAAGCCGCAGCCCGCGTGACCCGCCTTGCTGGCCTCGACCTGGGCATTCAGCGCCAGGATGTTGGTGCGGAAGGCGATGCCGTCGATCATGTTGACGATCTCGCCGATCTCGCCAATCTCGCTCCTCGGCGTCGGGCTGTCGCTGGACGACTTCGGCACTGGCTATTCGTCCCTCAGCCAGCTGGCGCACTGTCCCTTCGACCGCCTGAAGATCGACCGCTCGTTCGTGCGTGAACTTCCAGCCGACGACCGGCCCGAGCGCATTGCTGCCAGCCGCAGCAGCCGCCAGGCGCTGTGGATGATCCAGGCCATTTCCTCACTGGGCGGCGGGCTGGGCATGGCCACGGTGGCCGAAGGTGTGGAGACCGAGCAGCAGGCCCGCCAGGTGCTGCAGGCCGGCGTGACCGACCTGCAGGGCTACCTGATCGCACGGCCGATGCCCGAGGCCGAGGTCGCTGCCTTCATCACCCGCATGGACGCTGCAGCTTGCGCCGGCCAGCCCGATCAGCCGCACCAGGACCCCCACCATGCATGAGCCTCTGTACAGCCTCGCCTACTTCAGCCGCAACCGCATCACCGGCGGCAGCGCGGAGCTGCAGCGCCAGATCCTGCAGATACTGGACAGCGCCCGCCGCCGCAATGCGGCCTGCGGCGTGACCGGCGCACTGCTGTTCTCCAACGGCTGTTTTGCCCAGGTGCTGGAGGGCCCGCGCGACGACGTGGAGGCGGTGTTCGAGACCATCCAGTGCGACGTGCGGCACAGCGACGTGACTGTCCTGCACCTGCACCCGGTGGCGCAGCACAGCTTCGGCGCCTGGAGCATGGCGTTCGGCGGCATCGTGGGTGTCTCGCACAACCCCGGGCTCGCCGCTGACGGCATGCACGACGCCGACGGCATCCTGGCCACGGTGGCCGGCGAGAACCTGCTGCTGACGCTGCGCGACGTGGTGCACCGCGACGACCTGGCGCTGCGCGACGAGGCAGCGCCAACCTGAGGGCTTGCGGAGCGCTGAATCAGCTGCTGGCGGCGCATGCACAATCGCGCCGCATGT
>JBBRVT010000409.1:0-4171 GCA_038246615.1 Burkholderiales bacterium | reverse complement strand
GGCTGCAGGCCGGTCAGAAGGTGTCGGCATCGGCCAGCAGCGCTGCGCCGGCGTCCTTGGGCGCCAGCAGCGGCGCCACGCCGGCCGGCCAGGCGATGCCGATGGCGGGGTCGTCCCAGCGGATGGCGCGCTCGCAGTCGCGGGCGTAGGTGTCGGTGGTCTTGTAGAGAAACCGCGCGTCGTCGCTCAGCGCCATGAAGCCATGCGCAAAGCCCTCGGGGATCCACAGCTGCCGGCGGTTCTCGGCGGTCAGCTCCACCGCCACCCACTGGCCGAAGTGCGGAGACCCGCGGCGGATGTCCACCGCCACGTCCAGCACTGCCCCTTGCACCACCCGCACCAGCTTGCCCTGTGGGTGCGGTGGCAACTGGTAATGCAGGCCGCGCAGCACGCCGCGTGCCGACTGCGATTCGTTGTCTTGCAGAAACGGCCGCGGCGTCGGCAGGCCCAGTGCGCCCAGGCCATCGTGAAAGCGGCGCTGGTTGAAGCTTTCCATGAACCAGCCGCGTTCGTCGCCGAAGACGGCGGGTTCGATGATCACGACGTCGGGTAGGCGGGTGGCGGTGAACTTCATGCGGTCCTCGTGGAGGGCGCCTCTGGCGGTGCAGCAACCGGCCGGCACGCGGCAAGGCGCAAGGTGGTGAAAACCCGTAATTCTAGAGGGGCCGGCCTGCCGCGCAGGCCCTCGCCCCGGGCCATGGCGTGCCGGTTTCCACCACGCGCGGATAATGCTGCACCAATGAATCACACCACCCCCACCGCCGTTGCCGGCGAAGTCAGCGTTGCCGAGCCGGTCGCTGAGCCCCTTCCGCAGCGCTTCGAGACCCTGGCGCTCGACCCCAAACTGCTGCGCGCCGTCACCGAATCGGGCTACACCGCGATGACGCCGATCCAGGCCAAGGCCATCCCGCTGGTGCTGGCCGGGCGCGACGTGATGGGCGCCGCACAAACCGGCACCGGCAAGACCGCCGCCTTCTCGCTGCCGCTGCTGCAGAAGATGATGAAGCACGAGACGGCGTCGATGTCGCCCGCGCGGCACCCCGTGCGGGCGCTGGTGCTCACCCCCACGCGTGAGCTGGCCGACCAGGTGGCCAACAACGTCAAGACCTATGCCAAGCACACCCAGCTGCGCAGCACGGTGGTGTTCGGCGGCATCGACATGAAGCCGCAGACGGCCGAGTTGAAGCGCGGTGTCGAGGTGCTGATCGCCACGCCGGGCCGCCTGCTCGACCACATCGAAGCCAAGAATTGCGTGCTCAACCAGGTCGAGTACGTGGTGCTGGACGAAGCCGACCGGATGCTCGATATCGGCTTCCTGCCCGACTTGCAGCGCATCCTCAGCTACCTGCCCAAGGGCAACCGCCAGACCCTGCTGTTCTCGGCCACCTTCTCGCCCGAAATCCGCAAGCTGGCGCAGAGCTACCTGCAAGACCCGATCACCGTCGAAGTGGCGCGCGCCAACGCCACCGCCACCAATGTGGAGCAGCGCTTCTACAGCGTGGCCGAGGACGACAAGCGCGCCGCCGTGCGCCAGTTGATCAAGACCCGCGCGCTCACCCAGGCCCTCGTCTTCGTCAACAGCAAGCTCGGCGCCGCCCGCCTGGCACGCAGCTTCGAGCGCGAAGGTCTGCGCACCCAGGCGCTGCACGGCGACAAGAGCCAGGACGAACGCCTGAAGGCGCTGCAGGCCTTCAAGGCCGGTGAGGTGGATGTGCTGGTGGCCACCGACGTGGCGGCCCGCGGGCTCGACATTGCCGACCTGCCGGCCGTCTTCAACTTCGATGTGCCGTTCAACCCCGAAGACTATGTGCACCGCATCGGCCGCACCGGCCGGGCCGGCGCCTCCGGGCTGGCCGTCACCCTGGTCGACCGGGACGACGTGCGCCTGGTGGGCGACATCGAGCGGTTGATCAAGACCAAGATCGAGCTGGAGCCGTTCGAGCTGGTGGATGACCGCCCGCGCCGTGCGCCCTACCGGGAGCGTGAGCGCGAGCGTTCGGACGAGCGCCCGCCGCAAGGCGACGAGGCCGCACCGGCACTGCCGACGGAGGGCGCCGCCCGCACCCCGGAGCGCGCCGCCCGTGAACCCGATCGCTTCACCCGGGAACCCGAACGTGCGCCCCGTGAATTCGACCGCCCGCGCCGCAGCGCGCAGGCGCCAACCGATCCGTTCTTCGAGAAGCCCTACGAGTCACCGGCCGACAGCGCCGAGAAGCCGGCCTGGGATCAGAAGGGCAGTGCAGCGGTGGCCCCGGTGCGTGGCTTGTCGCCCAACATCCGCAGCAAACGCAAGGTGGCGTCGTTGCTGGGTGGCGGCAGCAAGGCTTGATCTCGTAGCGCGCAGCATGCGCACCACCTCGCGCACCATCTCGCGCACCACCTCGCGCACCACCTCGCGCATCAAGCCGCCAGCCAGCTGAAGACAGCAGGCAGCCGACCGCCCAACGCCGCTGTGCCGGTGCTGCGCCAGGCCGCCACGCTGCGCGTCTCGCAGCGCGCGCCGGGCAGCGTCAGGCCACACGCCACGGCCAGTTGCGTGGTGGGTTGCAGGTGCTGCAGCAGGGCGGCCAGCAGCGCGTCGTTGCGGTAGGGCGTCTCGATCGCGATCTGCGTCTGGCCGCTGCGGCGCGACAGGGCGTCTAGCTCGCGGATGCGGGCGGCGCGTGCCGCCGCGTCCACCGGCAGGTAGCCGACGAAGGCGAAGCTCTGGCCGTTCAGCCCGCTGGCGGCCAGGGCCAGCAGCAGTGAGGTCGGGCCCGACAAGGGCACCACCATCAGGCCCAGCGCATGCGCTGCTTGCACCAGCGCGGCGCCGGGGTCGGCCACGCCCGGCAGGCCGGCTTCGGACAGCAAACCCACGTCGTGCCCGGCCAGCGCCGGTGCCAGCAGCGGCCGCAGGTCGGGCGGCGCAACGGGCCGGCTGCCCCCCTTGGCCGGGCGCGGCAGTTCAGTGATCTGGATCTGCTGCAGCGGCTGCGCCAGCGGCACCAGCTGGCTCACCCGCTTGAGCAGGGCGCGTGTGGTCTTGGCGTTCTCGCACACCCAGTGGCCCAGTACGGCAGCACGCGCGATCACTGCCTGCGGCAGCACCGCGTCCAGCGGCACTTCGCAGTCGGTGCCCAGGTCCAGGGTGTTGGGCACCAGCACCAGCTGGCCGGGCCGTGCTGTCATGCCGGATCCGCCGGGTCTGCCATGTCTGCCAAGTCTGCAAGATCTGCCAGCGGGTCGATGCCGGCCAGGCGCAGCAGCGCGCAGGTGCGCATCAGCGGCAGGCCGACCAGGGCGGTGGGGTCGTCGGAGTCGATGCGCTCCAGCAGCGCGATGCCCAGGGTCTCGCACTTGGCGCTGCCGGCGCAGTCATAGGGTTGGTCCAGGCGCAGGTAGCGCTCGATCTCGGCATCGGTCAGATCGCGGAACTGCACCGCCACCGGCGCCAGCAGGCCCTGGGCAAAGCCAGTGTCCGGCCGCACCACCGCCACTGCGGTGTGGAACACCACCCGGCGGCCGCGCATCGCCTGCAGCTGGGCCACCGCGCGGGCATGGTTGCCGGGCTTGCCGATGGCCTGGCCGTCCAGCTCGGCCACCTGGTCGGCGCCGATCACCACCGCGCCTGGGTGGCGGGTGGCCACCTCTTGCGCCTTCTCCAGCGCCAGCCGCTGGGCCAGCCGGGCCGGTGGCTCGCCGGGCTGCGGAGTCTCGTCGACGCGGGGCGCATCGACGCTGAAACCCAGCCGCAGGCGCGCCAGCAACGCGCGCCGGTAGGGCGAGGTGGACCCCAGCACCAGCGGCGGTCGCGTCGGGGCCAGGCCAGCCTGCAGGGGTGTCGACATGCAGCGGATTGTCCCATCGCGCCCCCGTACACTGCCCGCATGAAACGCCCCCACGATGCGTTGCGGCTGGATGTCTCGGCCTTCATCGCCGAGGCTGCGCAGCTGTCCGGCCGCTGGCCGGGCGCCAGTCTGCAGCGGCTGGCCGATTTGCAGAGCCCGCCACAGGACACACCGCTGGACGGTGTCGACTGGCAGGCAAAGGGCCTGCGCGTGCCAGTCACCGGCGGCGAGTCTGAACTGTGGCTGCATCTGCAGGCCCGGGTGCCGGCGTGGTTGACCTGCCAGCGCTGTCTGCAACCCTTCACCGTGCTGTTGGAGATCGACCAGCGCCTGCGCTTCGT
>JBBRVT010000408.1:0-4187 GCA_038246615.1 Burkholderiales bacterium | reverse complement strand
TGAACCCTGAATTCGTGGTACGGGCCCAGCCCGGCATCGTGATGGCCTCGGCCCGCGGCCTGGCCGAGATGCCGGCGCGCCCTGGCTGGCAGGCGCTGGCGGCGCTGCAGGCCGGCCGCAGCTGCGGCTTTTCGGAGGCGCAGTACGACCTGCTGGTGCGCCCCGGCCCGCGGCTGGCCGACGGGGCCGAGCTGATCGCCGGCTGCCTGGCCCGGCTGGGTGGGCGCCCCAAGTGAGCATGCCCATGCAGATGGCCCGCCCTGCTTCCCGCCTGTTTGCCCGCCCGCTGCTGACAGCCTGGCGCCTGGCTGGCCTGCTGGCGCTGCTGGCGCTGCTGGGCATCGCCGCAGGCCTGGCCGCCGGCAGCGAGGGCTGGAGCCTGGCCTGGCACGACGACGCCGTGTTGATCCAGGCCATCCGCGCGCCGCGCAGCCTGGGTGCGCTGGCCGCCGGCATGCTGCTGGGCCTGGCCGGCGCGCTGGCGCAGGGCCTGTTCCGCAACCCGCTGGCCGACCCCTATCTGCTGGGCTCGGCAGCAGGCGCTGGCCTGGGCGTGGTGCTGGCCCTGGCAGCGGGCGGCGCACTGGCCGGCAGCGCAGCCATGCCGCCGCTGGGCTGGCTGCGCGAGCTGGGCTTGGTGGGCGCGGCCTTCTGCGGTGCGCTGGGCGGTGTCGCCTTGACGCTGCTGCTGGCCGGTGGCGCCGCCCGGCCCTTGCAACTGCTGCTGTGCGGCGTGGTGGTGGGCGTGCTGATGGGCGCAGCATCCGATCTGCTGCTGCTGGTCTCGCCCGAAGCGCTGCGCGGCCGGCAGGTGTTCCTGCTGGGCACCACCGGCTTTCTCGGCTGGCCGGCGCTGGGCTGGCTGGCGGGTGCGCTGGCGCTGGTGCTGCCGCTGGCCTGCTGGTTCGGCCGTGCGCTGGACGCGCTGGTGCTGGGCGATGCCAGTGCGCGCAGCCTGGGCCTGCGCCTGCCGGCACTGCGACTGCTGCTGGTGGGGCTGATGGCGCTGGCCACCGGCACGGCGGTGTCGCAGGTGGGGCTGGTGGGCTTTGTCGGCCTGGTGGCGCCGCACCTGGTGCGGCGGCTGGTGCCGGTGACCCACCGGGCGCTGCTGGCGCTGTCGGCTGCCGCCGGCGGGGTGCTGCTGCTGGCGGCCGAGGTGGCGGCGCGCAGCCTCATCGCGCCGCAGGAGCTGCCGGTGGGCGTGCTCACAGCGCTGCTGGGCGGGGTCTACCTGCTGGTGCTGCTGCGGCGCCAGGGGGGCGGGCGGTGAGCGCGCTCGCCGCCGGCCTGCTGCAGGCCGACCGCCTGCAATGGAGCGTGGGCGGCCAGCGCGTGGTCGACCAGGTGACGCTGGCCCTGGCGCCGGGCCAGTGGACAGCGCTGGTGGGCCCCAACGGCGCCGGCAAGAGCAGCCTGCTGGCCTTGTTGGCCGGCCTGCACCGGCCCGATGCCGGGCAAGTGCTGCTGGCCGGCCGGCCGCTGGCCGACTGGCCGGCGCGGCAGCGGGCGCAACGCCTGGCCTGGATGTCACAGCAGGGCGAGGCCGAGGGCGAGATCATCGGTGCCGACGTGGTCGGCCTGGGCCGGCTGCCGCACCAGGGCCTGTTCGGCGCGCCCACCGCTGACGACATGGCAGCGGTGCAGGCGGCGATGGCCGAGACCGCCAGCACGCCGTTCGCGGCGCGGCGGCTGAGCACGTTGTCCGGCGGCGAGCGCCAGCGGGTGCTGCTGTCGCGTGCGCTGGCGGCGCAGTCGCCGGTGCTGCTGCTCGACGAGCCGACCACCCACCTCGACGCGCCGCACCAGCGCGCCCTGGTGCGCAGCCTGCTGCAGCGGGCCCGTGCCGGTGCCGCAGTGCTGGCGGTGATGCATGACCTGAACCTGGCGCTGATGGCAGACCGCCTGCTGGTGCTGCACCACGGCCGGCTGGTGGCCGACGGCCCGCCGGACGATGCGGCGCTGCAGCAGCGCCTGGTGGCGGTGTTCGACCAGGCCTTCAGCATCGCCGCCTTGCCGGGCCCGCAGGGCCGGCGCTGGGTGGCTGTTCCGGCGCTGTGAACATGCCGCAGCCATCCACTGACAACTGCGAACGCCCTCCATTGGCATTGCTGCAACTCCGTTGGCGTTGCTGCAAACCCGCTGACCGGACCGGACCCGCTCCATGACCCACGCCATTCCCGCCGACCTGCACGCCCTGATCGACCGCGTGCAGCCCCGCGCCGATGGCGCCCTGGCGCGCCGCCTGCAGCAGCGGCTGGACCGGCTGACCAAGCCCACCGGTGCACTGGGCCGGCTGGAGACGCTGGCACTGCAGATCGGTCTGCTGCAGGGCAGCAGCCACCCGCTGCTGCACAGCCCGCAGCTGATGGTGTTTGCCGCCGACCACGGCCTGGCGCAGCAGGGTGTGTCGGCCTATCCGCAGGCCGTGACCTGGCAGATGGTGGCCAACATGCGCGCCGGTGGTGCGGCCATCAGCGTGCTGGCGCGCCAGCATGGGCTGGCCTTGACGCTGGTGGATGCGGGTGTGGCGCATGACTTCGGCGCGGCCGAGGGCCTGGTGTCGGCCAGGCTGGGCTGGGGCACGGCCGACGCCAGCCTCGGCCCGGCCATGTCGGCCGACACCGCTGCGCAGGCCTTGCGTACCGGCGCCCGGCTGCTGGCCGAGCGGCCGGGCAATGCGGTGCTGTTCGGCGAGATGGGCATCGCCAACACCGCCAGCGCCACGCTGCTGCTGGCCCGGCTGGCCGGTGTGCCGCTGGCCCAGGCCACCGGCCGCGGCACCGGGCTGGACGACGCCGGCCTGGCGCACAAGCTGACGGTGCTGGCAGGCTGCCTGGCGCGCGCGCCGCAGGCCAGTGCGCCGCTGGCGGTGCTGGCCGAGTTCGGTGGCTTCGAGATCGGCATGATCGCCGGCGCCATGCTGCAGGCCGCCGCCGAGCGCCGCCTGATCCTGGTCGATGGCTTCATCGTCGGCGCGGCGCTGCTGTTGGCGGCCCGGTTGGCGCCTGCGGTGCTGGACGCCTGTGTCTTCGCCCACCAGGGCGCCGAGGCCGGCCATGCCGCCCTGCTGGCCGCACTGGGCGCCGAGCCCTTGCTGGCGTTGGGCATGCGCCTGGGCGAGGGCTCGGGTGCGGCATTGGCCTGGCCGCTGGTGCAGAGCAGCCTGCAACTGCTGGACGGCATGGCCAGCTTCGACAGTGCGGGCGTCAGCGACCGCGCGGCGCCGTGACCGGTGGCGCCGATGCAGCCTGTGCGCCGTCTGTTGCATGAAGCCCGCCTGGCGGCGGTGGCACTGCAGTTCCTGACCCGGGTGCCGGTGCAGT
The DNA here is from genome assembly GCA_038246615.1 of Burkholderiales bacterium. Classification (GTDB taxonomy): domain Bacteria; phylum Pseudomonadota; class Gammaproteobacteria; order Burkholderiales; family Burkholderiaceae_C; genus Pseudaquabacterium. The sequence goes on along the minus strand of JBBRVT010000408.1, from coordinate 861 downwards.
TCCGGCACTTCGACCCGCAGTGGCTGCAAGACTGCGCCCGGCACTTTCCGCTGGTGGGGGCTGGCGTCGGCGCCTTCGGCGCTGCGGTGCTGCTGGCCGCGCTGCAGGCCTGGCCGCCGGTGGTGGCGGTGGGCCTGGCCATGGCCGCCACGGTGTGGCTGACCGGCGGCTTCCATGAGGACGGCCTGGCCGACACCTGCGACGGCCTGGGCGGCGCGGTCGACCGGGCGCGGGCGCTGCTGATCATGAAGGACTCGCGCCTGGGCAGCTATGGCGCCCTGGGGCTGGTGCTGACACTCGGGCTGAAGGCGGCGGTGCTGCTGGTGTTGGTGCAGCAGCAGCCGCTGCTGGCAGCGGCTGCGCTGGTGCTGGCGCACGCCTGGTCACGCACGGCGGCGGTGGCGCTGCTGGCCTGGCTGCCCTATGCCGGCGACGCCGAGCATGCCAAGGCCAAGCCGCTGGCCCGGCACATCGGCCCTGCGGCACTGGTGGTGGCGCTGGGCTGGTGCGCGCTGCTGGCCTGGGCGGTGCTGGCGCTGGTGGCGGCATGGCCAGGCGGTGTCGGCGCCACAGCGAACCTGTCACCGCGCCGTCTGGTCCTGGCGGCACTGGCAGCGGCGGGCGTGGCGCTGTGGTGTGGCCGCTGGTTGCGGCGCCGGCTCGGCGGCTTCACCGGGGACGGCCTCGGCGCCACCCAGCAGTGGTGTGAACTGGCGATCTACCTGGCCCTGGCGGCGGGTCATGTCTGAGAGCCTGAGAGTCTTTCGTTCACGCCCGCTCATCACGCCAAAGTGCCCCCGCTCGTCGTTGCAAATGCTCACCATAGCCCGGGCTATGGCTGCGCTTTGCGCCTAGATCGGG